>JAISBH010000110.1 GCA_031266295.1 Oscillospiraceae bacterium
ACTGCCGCAAAGGCTTAACAATTCACTCGTCTCCGCGCATTGCTGAAGAATGCGCGGAGATTTCACATTCCAATCACATCCGTTGCAGACACACGAAGGTCGGCAATTCCGAGGGAAAATTCCTTATGAATTCAGAACGGCAGTGATAAAACACTTTGTTTTCCTTAGAAAATAGCTGTGTCCGCGCCAGACACAACGCGGTATTGCTTGCTCGCGCCCGCTGTGTGTACCATATAAGCATCTGGTGAGCGGCTTGTTTTATGGTGACGACGCGCTCACGGACATAAAAAGTCACGGGGGATGGATATGGAGTCATTCAAAAGACAGCAGTTTTGCTTGAACTACGGCCTCGAAGAATGCATGAAATACTTATACGCGACTCGGTACAAATACAGCTGCGCGGGCTGCGAGTTTCGCAACTATGTACTGGATCTTGACTGCGGCGAATGCCGTTATCTGTTCTGCGAACATGGCACGACGGTGTGCCTGAAGAACCACAACTTCTGCGGCTATGAGTCGCAGCGCACCGCCCAGTGCCTGCGGTTTGGGTGGAAAGAGGCAAGAAAGTAGGTCTCGCTTTCAGTGGGCTTGCGATACTAAAGAAGGCGCGGGAGTTAGCTCTATTATGGCTCATAAAACGCCTGCGCCTGATACCAAATTTTTTCAAAGGGTGATGCTTATGGGTATATCACGAAAACGAAAGATCGTAGTGGGCGATCAAGAGCGACGTAAACAGCAGGAATGCCTCCGCGTGGATCAAGCGGCGTTTAATGAGCTGTATGCGTCGCTAAAACATACGCTCAGAAATTTCGCAGCCAGGATTGATGGAATCATAACTGTCTATGGTTGGACTTACGACGAATTCGCGTATAATACCGGGTTGAGTAGAGCCACTTATCACAGGATTAAGCGACGTGAGGATCGTAACTGGCCGCGCCGCACTGTAATGAAACTAGTCGCTAGTTTACGGTTAAATCCGTTTATCGCTCAGGACTTGGTAGAATCCGCAGGCTACAAGCTGTCCGTAAGCAGTGACAGGGAGCAGCTTTCGTATGCATATATGATGTCCAACAACCAAGATAAAACTGCCGCGCACTGGGATGAATTCCTCAAAAGTATTAATCCAGATGAAGCTAAGGCGAGCAGCGGCGATGTTGATGACGTCAAGGTAGACAGCGACTAACCATAGGAATGTGAAAATAACACTCTAGATAATCAATGCCATGCGTGGATATGCACGCATGGCTAAATTTTATATTTTCTTAATACCTGCGACAGGCACGAACAATGTATATCATCATGTCGAATAATTGCTCGAGCGGTTCACATCACAGTCAAATAATACTTATTTCAACATGTTTCATGCTTATTCTGGTGTCTTTTGCAGGAGGAAAGTTTCGAAATAGGTAGACATATACTAAAAAAGCGCGAATGCTATGCAGTTGCGGTTTGCTCAAAAGTCAGCGTAAATGCCGAATTGCATGGCATGTCGTTAATCTTAGTCTGCCGATAGTCGGAATGGATTGCCCGCCTGATGCGCCGATCGCTCACCAACGACGCCGCGCATTGCGCTCCACGATGACATTGGCGACGCAACATTATTCCAGCCGACCCGTGCGTCGGCGCCGCAACCTCTAACTCACTACCAGGTCTCATCCACAGCCCGCCATCTGCAGAGGCGGGCAGACATGAGCCTGACAAGTGGTTTTGAAAGAACCACGGTCAGGCCTAACGAAAGTCTGCCCTTCTTTCAGTCCGCTTGTCAGGCTCCATACGAAAGGAGCCGCAAATGGACTACACTTTCAATTACATCGCGGGCGGACTCGCGAGGATTACTCTGGGAGAGCAGGACGCTCATTGGGTCGAGGTTCTGGACGCATTCGACCACGAAGAAGCCAACAACAACCGTCGAGAGACGCGCCGGCATGTGTACATCTCGACCATGCCGCATGCGGAAGATCAGCTGATCGCCCACGAGCCGACGCCACTGCAGGTATTATGCCGCGTAGAATCGGCGGTCGAGTTGATGGAGAAGCTGGCTACGCTTACGCCACAGCAACTTGAAATGATTCAGATGCGCGTAGATGGTGCGAGCTTTCGTGATATTGCTCAGCATTATACCCTGAGTGCCTCATCTGTTTTTGAACAGTTTTCATGAATTTCAAGAAAATTTCATTCACTACCCGAACAAACCGACTTTCCCGTGGCTATATAATGAGGGGTGTTTTACAAAGCAGTTCCGCCGGACAAGCGGGGCGGCTTTTCGTTACCCATCGCCCCCAAGAAAGTGAGGACAACCCATGGATCATCACCTGACTATCTACCACAACAAAGGCTTCCGCGCAATGGAAGACGGCGTCATACGCACCCTGCGCGGACCAATCCGTTCGCGGCTGCTCGACTGGCTGCTGGGTAAAGAGCGGTATGTCACAATCATCATCCCGAACGACAGCGTCAAGAGCGTGAATGTACAGGAAGTCGCAAGCGATGACGGAGGTCAGTCTCATGGCAAAGGCGCTTGACCAGGCATTCCCTTTGATGCCGATCCGCGCCGGCCCTTATGCACACCAGCGGGCGGCGTATGAGTTCGCCCTTGAGTTATACGGCATAAGCGGACAGGTAGTAAGCCGTGGCTGCGCTTTCTTGATGGACATGGGAACGGGCAAAACCCTGACGTCCATAGCGGTCGTCGGCGCTTTGTACCAAGCTGACCGCATCCGCCGCGTCCTGATCGTCGCGCCGCTGTCGATCCTTGGCGTATGGCGCGATGAGTTCGCCAAGTTCGCCGCTTTCGATTACCGGCTGGTCGCGCTGACCGGCTCGACCGCGAAGAAGGCGGACATGCCGCGCGACGCGCATCGCATCGTCGGAAACGCCAACAACGCCCATCCGCCGCTCATCATCACCGTGGTCAACTATGAATCGGCGTGGCGGTTGGAACGCGAGATCATCCTCTGGAAGCCGGACATGATCATCTGTGACGAGGGGCACAAGATTAAGACGCCGAACACGGCGGCGTCAAAGGCAATGCACCGCATCGGCGCGCGGGCGGCGTACCGCCTGCTTCTGACCGGAACCGTTATAACAAACAAAGCGTTGGACGTTTTCAGCCAGTGGAAGTTCCTCAACCCTCTGATCTTTGGCACGAAGTACTCTCACTTTAAGGCGCGGTACTTTGACGCTGCGGGCTACGGCGGCTACACCATGATACTCAAGAAACACATGGAAACCGAGCTTATGGACAAGGTACACAGCATTGCGTTCCGGGCAAGGAAGGCGGACTGCCTCGACCTGCCGGAGACCACCGATATTACACGGTATGTTGACCTCAAGCCTTCAGCGAATCGTATCTACCATGATCTGGTAAGAGAGAGCGTCGCCGAGCTTGACCGGGGCGAGATTACCGTCACGAACGTGCTGACGCGGCTGCTGCGCTTGTCACAATTGACGGGCGGTTTTCTCTCCGACGATGACGGCGGCGCGCCGCAGCAGGTGAGTACAGCGAAGATGGACGCGCTGTCCGATATTCTGGATACCATGCTGGAGGAAGGGCGGAAGCTGGTAATCATTGCCAGATTCATTCCGGAGATTAATGCCATCCGGAAGCTTCTGGAGAAACGCGGCGCTGCTTATTCGCTCATCATGGGCGGCGTAACCGATCGCGACGAGCAGGTGTCATGGTTCCAGAATGATGTATCAGTGCCGGTGTTCATCGGCCAAATCGCCACCGCAGGACTAGGCGTCACACTCACCGCCTCGTCGACGATGGTATTCTACAGCCTAGATTATTCCATGTCCAACTTCGAGCAGGCGAAGGCTCGCATTCACCGCGTCGGACAGGAAGAAAAATGCACATACATTTACCTGACCGTACGCGGGACAGTGGATGATAAGGTATTGCAAGCGCTGCGCGACAAGGCCGACCTCGCCC
The DNA here is from genome assembly GCA_031266295.1 of Oscillospiraceae bacterium. Lineage (GTDB taxonomy): Bacteria > Bacillota > Clostridia > Christensenellales > Aristaeellaceae > BNUH01. The sequence goes on from JAISBH010000110.1 coordinate 3,932, forward strand.
ACTCGCTCATCGACGATTACCGCAGCGGCGGCAACCCCTTTCTCACAACCTAACGCATCACAAAAGGAGACGCTTATGGAAAAAGAACATAAGACCACGAACGAGCGCAGAATGCTCGACCTGTCCGACCGGCTCAAGGAACTGCGCGACGAGAAGGACGTTCTGGAGGAGACCCTCAAGGATCTTAAGACCCGCATCGACGCAGTCGAATATGACCTATCAGAACAGATGGCGCTGGACGAGACCCAGAGCTTCACCCGCGCCGGAACGACGTTCTACCTATCCACCAAGTCATACGCATCGGCTGTGGCAGAAAACAAAGCCGAGCTGCACGCCGCACTCAAAGAGAACGGATATGCAGAGTTGGTGTATGAGACAGTCAATGCCAACAGCCTATCCTCATTCGTTCGAGAGGTACGCGAAGAGAACAACGACAGCCTGCCGGACTGGCTGGACGGCTTAGTGAATGTGTACGACAAAACGACCGTTGGCCTGCGCAAGGCCAGAAAGTAGAGGAGACTATTATGGCGAACGAATTATACGCATCCGCCGAGCTACTTGTACAACCCAAACCCGACTTCTCGGCGCTCGCCAATAGCGACTTCAACGCCATGATGGCGGAGGAACTGGACGGGCTGGAACTTACATTCGACCGCATCAAAATCCCCGGCGCGGGCGGCGCTATGTTTGAGGTTCCCGGCGACGCTGACGAGCCGGACGCCGTCAAGGAGTTTGCGGCCGTTATACTCCATCACCACCCGATGCGCTGCTATTACAAAGACGAGTACAGCGGCGGCAATAAGCCGCCGGACTGCGGCAGCTTCGATGGCAGGAACGGCGTCGGCGCGCCGGGCGGGGTTTGCGAGCATTGCCCGCTCAATGAGTTTGGCACCGCAAAGAACAATGCCAAGGCTTGCAAGAACAAGCAGCGGCTCTACCTCCTGCGTGAAGGCGAGGCGTTCCCGATTCTTATCTCCCTACCAACCGGTAGCCTGGGCACATTCACGCGCTACATCAAGCGGCTGCTGGGCAAAGGGCGCAAGACAAACGCCGTGGTAACCAGGTTCACATTGAAACGCATGACAAATGCAGGCGGCGTTGCTTATGCGCAGGTGCAGTTTGCAGCGGATCGTCCGCTGACTGCCGTCGAGCAATCGCTCATTGATTCGCTAGCCGCGCAGGTTAAGGCATACAGCGCCAGAGTCGCGTTTGATAGCGACGTATCCGGCGACGCCGACGGACAGGCTGAGTATGTCGATACAGAGACAGGCGAAGTCATCCGGCCACTGACGGGAGGCCGCTGATGTATCGCATGACGACGGACGTTGGAGAGGTGCGCAAGCGCCTCTCCGGCGCTAAAGTGGTGGCGTTTGACTTTGAAACGGCTCCCGATGACAAGTGGCGCGGCGACCATAAAGCCGCGCTCGATCCGCACAAGGCGCACATCGTCGGCGTGAGTTTCTCAATCGCGGAGGGCGACGCTATATACTTGCCCATAAACCACTTAACGTTTTTTGAGAATGCGAATATGCATGATGCGGTTGCGCTTCTTGCAGAATTCGCAAGCGATACCACTATAATCAAATGTGCGCATAATCTCGCATACGAGAGTGCATTTCTATACGCACTGGGCACTGTCATTCAGCCGCCGGTATACGACACCATTGCGGCTGCACAGATGACGCTCAAAGGGAACGCCCAGTTCCGCACGCTGGCGTACAGCGGCTTGAAGGCACTCGTGCCAGAGCTGTTTGACGCGCAACTGCCATCGTTTGAAGACGTAACCGGCGGGCTGTTCTTCGACCAGCTGGACCCATCCGACCCGGAAACAATCAGATACGCCTGCGCCGACGCGGATTACGCGCTGCGGCTCTATCACACCTTCAACACGTGGTTTGATAAGTTCATGCCCAAACACCGCCGCATCGTCGAGGAGATTGAATC
>JAISBH010000115.1 GCA_031266295.1 Oscillospiraceae bacterium
GTTATTTGACAAAACCAGCCTGGCGTTCAAGGAATGCCCCTCGCGCTTTTCGGGAAACACCAAGGCCTTGATGGATGCGGCGGTCAAGGATCCGCGTATGCTCCAGTTACCGATTGTGCGCAACGGACAGCGTGCGACGGTGGGATTCTGTCCGGATAAATGGGAGAGTTGGCCGGAGCAAGGGTAAAGCTAATGTATGACAACATGTATTATTAAGAGGCGTTTATAAATGACCGACCGTAATCTAACGGAACTGATAACGCGCCGACGAATGCACGGGCTATACTTGACCCGGCAATGCGAGGATATAGTGACGCTCGCGCGCGAATTGATGGGACTGCACAGCTGGTTCTGCCGCAACGTGTGCTTCTCCGCGATTATTCGCGGCGCGAACACATATGGTTGGAAAACCTCGCTGACCAAAACGTGGCTTTATCGCGGTACGCTTCATGGCGTGGCGTATGATGATCTGCCGGAATTGCTGGCGCTGCACACCGGCGATACATATCTGGATCAATGGCTCGGCAAGGATATCGTCAGGGCTGCCGCGGCTGAAGTGCTGCGGTACATGGAGGACGGCGTATATTCGCGCGCGGAGTTCCGCCGCATATTCGACGGCGTATACGACGAGAAGGTGATCGCCGCGTTGTTCTCGCCCTGGGGCGGAGTGTTCGTGTATCTGGCTAGGCTGGGGAAGGTGGCGTTCCGCGACATGGAGAGCCGCGACTTCGACCTGATCTCCGCCGAACCGACTCAGGGGCGCGAGGATGTGCTGCCAGGACTGCTGCGCCGATATTTCACCGCTTACGGCCCGGCGACGCTGGCCGACGCCGCATGGTTCTTAGGGTTCTGGAAGAACGACGCGAAGAAACTGCGCGATATCCCGCTCGACGGCCTAGACCGTTTCGAGCTGAATAAGTCTGTCTACTACTACTCCGGCGACGAGGACACGGCCGACATTCCCGCGCTGACGCTGCTGTCTGGTTTTGATCCGATCATCGTTTCATACACCGAGCGCGGCGCGGTTCTTCCGGCGGAATACAAGAGCCGCGTTATTCTCAAGTCCGGCATATGCAACCCGACGATAGCGGTAAACGGGCGCGTTGCGGGTATATGGAATATCAAGGGCCGCGAACCCATCGTCGAGTTCTTCGAGACTCAGCCCGCCCAGACCACGCGCGCCGCCGCTGAGATGGTGGACGCTATACGGCGGAGGACGGCGAAGGAGAAAACCGTTCGATAATTTTTGCGCCGCCAGGTGCTGCAGATATTGACATTCCCATCCAAGTGACGTAATATTTAGGCATAACTAACTGAGTCGTTTGCGGGTGTTGGTTAGTTAAAGCTAACTCTTGATACGGCAGTAAGGAAGAACGGCATAAGGAGAATGAGGAAATGGAGAAAACAAGCACCAGAAAACAGGGCATGGCCAGGCTGCTAGAATTGGCGTTCACCCAACGATCGCTGATTACCGCGTCGGCAGTACTATCGGCGGCGAGCGCCGTGGCGTCTTTTGTGCCCTACATAGCGGTTTATTACATCATTCGGGAGTTGGTACTGCACATGGGCGACCTGAGCGCGTTGGATAACAATGGAATGGTCGCGCTAGGACTTCTCTCCATAGGCGGCGCGGTGGGCGCCATCGCGCTGAACTTCAGCGCGCTGATGTGCTCGCACGTAGCGGCGTTCAAAACGCTGTTCAAGCTCAAGCTGGATTTCATGCGGCATATAGCGTCGCTGCCTTTAGGATTCCATACTCGAAACTCCACAGGGAAACTGCGCAAGATAGTGGACGAAAACATTGAGAAGCTGGAGTCGTTTATCGCCCATCAGTTTCCGGACGTCGTCGCGACGTTCGTGACGCCCGTGGTCGCCGGGGGTTTGCTGTTTTTCTTTGACTGGAGGATGGGACTGTGCTGCTTCGTGCCGGTGCTGATGCTCTATATAATGCAGGCCGTGGCGACAGGAGGGAAAAAAGGGCGGGAGAATCTGAAAAAGTATCAGGATACACTTGAAGAAATGAACAACGCGGCGGTGGAGTACGTGCGCGGCGTTTCGGTTGTGAAGGCGTTCAACCAAACGGTGTTCTCGTTCCGGCGATTCTATGACACGATTAAGAACTACGGCGATTGGGCGCTGGGTTACACGAAATCGTTTCAGCCCGCCATGGTGGTGTACGTAACTATATTAAACGCTATCTACCTCTTCCTCATTCCGACGCTGATTTTCATCTACGGCGGCGTGACGGATTACCCCGCGTTCGCGCTATCCGCGCTGTTTTACATCATATTCTCAATGGCGCTGCCGGGACTATTCATGAAAATCATGTACGTCTCCCACGGCGCGCAGCAGACATGGGAAGGCATCGCGCGCATGGATCAGGTTTTGGACGCGCCCGCACTGCCGGAGACAAGCAGCCCGAAGCAAACGAACGAATACTCCGTCACGTTCGACAACGTCACATTCTCCTATAACGCGGAGGGTGAATCAGTCGCCTTGACCGGCGTGAGTTTCACCGCCGGGCAGGGCAAGACGACCGCGCTGGTAGGGCCGTCCGGCGGCGGCAAAAGCACCATCGCGCACTTGATACCGCGATTCTACGACGCGGCGGAGGGTTCGATCCGGATAGGCGGCGTGGATATTCGGGAGATGGACGGCGAATATCTGATGAGCATCGTCGGGTTCGTGTTCCAGGATGTGTTTCTGTTTAAGCAGAGCATTATGGATAATCTGCTGATCGGCAATCCAAAAGCGACGCGGAAAGAGGCGATCGCCGCCGCGAAGGCCGCTCAGTGCCATGAATTTGTCGAGAAACTGCCGAACGGCTACGATACATTGATCGGCGCGAAGGGTATCCATCTATCCGGAGGCGAACGGCAGAGGATCGTTATCGCGAGGGCTATACTGAAAGACGCGCCCATACTGGTGCTGGACGAGGCTACCGCTTTCGCCGATCCGGAGAACGAGCGCAAGATTCAGCTGGCCTTGGCCGCGCTGATGAAGAACAAGACCGTGATCATGATCGCGCATCGGCTATCCACCGTGCGCGGCGCGGATGATATCATAGTTATCGACAAGGGGCGAGTATCAGAACATGGACGGCATGACGACCTGCTCGCCGCGCAAGGCAAGTACAGCCGCATGTGGGATCAATATTCAGAGGCGCTTCACTGGTCTATCGCGAAAGGAGGGGCTATCCATGCTTAAGAGAATCTTCCGCATGACGGACGAGGGGCATAAAAATCTGCTGAAGGCCATCCGCGCCTGCGTGTTTACAAATATCGCGCTCGTTCTGAGCGCCGTGGTGTTAACGCAGCTGATACAGACGATCGTTTTTCCGTTCAGAGACGGCGCGCCGCTTGATACAGGCAAGATGTGGCTGCAGTTATTGATGGGGGTAGCGGCGGCTGCCTTATACGCGTTCTGCTACTCGGTTGAATATGATCGGACATATACGACGGCGTATAAAGAATCGGCCACTATCCGACTGGAAGTCGCGGAACATATGAGGAAACTGCCGCTGTCGTTCTTCAACCGCAAGGACCTGTCGGAGCTGACGGTAAATATAATGGCCGACTGCGCCACCATCGAGAACATGATGAGCCACGCGATACCGCAGCTGGCCGCCAACTGCGTCAGCGTAACGTTGATCTGCGCGATACTAACCATATACGACTGGCGGATGTCGCTGGCGATGTTCTGCACCCTGCCGATCGCCGCGCTGATCTTCGCCGTCAGCAAGCGGATTCAGACCAAGCTGGGTGAACGCCATGTGGCCGCCAAACTGGCCGTATCCGGGCAGGTGCAGGAATATCTTGAGGGCGTGAAGGTTATAAAGGCGTTCGGCCTTTCCGGCGAAAGGTTCACCGCTCTGATTGATTCGTTCAGGCGTATGATGAAACAGGCCATAAACACCGAGTCAATCGTGGGCGCGTTCGTAACGCTCTCGTCCATAATTCTTCAAGTGGGCAGCGGCATTGTGATTTTCGTGGGGGTAAACCTGCTGACCGCGGGTTCATTGGACGTCGTAGCCTTTCTGATATTTGTGCTGCTGTCCGCGCGGGTGTACGGGCCGTTTATAAGCATACTGCCGCTGCTGTCCGAGATACTGTACTCGCTGCTGTCCTCCAAGCGGATGCAGATTTTGCGCGAGGAACCGGCCATGTCGGGTGATGAGAAGGCGGAGTTCGGCGGATTCACTATCGAAATGAAGAACGTTTCCTTCGCTTACAACGAGAATGACGTTATCAAGGATCTGTCATTGACCATACCGCAGGGCGAGGTGACCGCGTTCGTGGGTCCGTCCGGCAGCGGGAAAACGACCGTTTCACGATTGATCGCCCGGTTCTGGGATGTGCGCGATGGTGAAATCCTGATCGGCGGGAGAAATATACGTGATATCGACCCGGAACGGCTGATGAACTATATGAGCTTTGTGTTTCAGGACGTGGTGCTGTTCGACGATACAGTGATGAACAACATCCGGATCGGCAGACGAGGCGCGT
>JAISBH010000153.1 GCA_031266295.1 Oscillospiraceae bacterium
CTTGCTGACAGCCTTTACAGCGGTCGTCGGGTTGACGGAATACACCTTGGAAATCTGCGTGGTGGAAATAATCAGGTCGCCGGTTTGGTATGCGCCCGTGATGATGTCGCTCTCAATTCTCTCCATAATCTGCACAAAAACAGGCTGACTTTCGTTCAAGTGGATCACCTCATTTTCGCACGTCAATTAGTCAATGAGTCAACTCATTAACTAATATAGCATGATCTGTCTCGAATGTCAATAGGGGGGAATAAAGAATTTACGCGATCCGTCTGTATGCCCTTATTGCAAAGAAATGTGCCACGGCGGTTATCCCACCTTCGCGAGCCAGTTCGACACTCCGGCGCTTGAGCGAAAATTCTGTACGCGGGCATTATAATGGAAAATTAACAATCCTGTACGCGAAAACGCGCGCGCCGCGCCGCTCTGCCTGGTATACTGTTTGCGAAAGGAAGGGTGCGCATGGAATGGGTCGACCGCTTGAACCGTATGATCGAATACATCGAGTCGCATTTGGACGGCGTCATAGACGAACAAGAGCTGGCGCAAATAACGGCGATGCCGTTGGGCCGGCTTCAGCGGATGATGCCAGTGATAGCGAATACGTCATTGGCGGAATATATCCGTCACAGACGACTGTCGCGCGCGGCAATGGATCTGCGTATGACGGACTCGAGGGTTATTGATATCGCGATCAAATACGGCTATGATTCTCCGGCGGCGTTCGCGGTGGCTTTCAAGCGTCAGCATAACGCCGCGCCGTCGGCAGTCCGCAGCGGTTCTGTCCGGATCGCCAGCTATCCGCGCCTCACCTTCGCAATCAAGGTTAGAGGAGGAGACGAGATGAATACTCGCATCGTTGAGCGTGAGGGATTCCGTGTCGTGGGGAAAGCGATTGAAGTCAGGCAGGATAACAAGGAGTGCATCACCAACTTTTGGGACGCCGCCAACAGCGACGGCACCGAACGGAGGCTGTTGCCCCTGGGAAAGCCGCCTTTCCTGGGCGTATGCTATGGTATGAATGCCGGAGGCGGATTCCGCTACATGATCGGACTTGAATCCACATTGGACGCGTTGCCCGATGATCTTGAGGCCGTGAACATTCCCCCATCCACGTGGGCAGTCTTCGACTGCACTGGGCCGATGCCGAACGCAATGCACAGCGTCTGGGAAAGGGTTTTCACGGAATTTTTGCCTAACGAGCCTTATGCGCACGCGGGCACGCCTGATCTAGAGGTGTATGACGCGGGCGACGTTGCCGCCGAAGACTATCACAGCGAGATATGGATCCCCATAGTTAAGAAGTAGGCTGCGACCGAGGACGGCGCTGTTCGATCTGCGGATCGAATGCGCTTTAAGTTTGTGGCGCCCCGCCACAATAATGTTAGTTGCCAACTTCCTTATGGCATTATCACTGGCAGGGCGTTTCGTGCTTCTTCGTTCCAAGCCCCGGGGGAGGTCGGGAGGGGGACGAGAGTCCCCTTCCCGAAGGCGCGGATGCGCCGCGCTATCCGCCCTTTCGAAACCTGACCAGGCTTCGCCTGGACCATCGTGATACACATTCCACCGGCTTCGGACAGCCGGTTTTACCTGGATAGTTTGTTCCGGAACGCAACCGGTTCCCCGTTGCTTGCGAACCACATCGTAGCCGACAACCCTCATCGCCCCCCTAGGGGGAGATGCCGCCGCAGCGGCAGAGGGGGCGGTTCCCCATGGGAGGTCGGGAGGGGGACGTGAGTTGAGCGTAGCGAGGGCGCGCAGCGCACTTCCCGAAGGCGCGGACGCGCCGCGTCCCCCATCAAACCTCAATCAACCCTTCCCGATACTTATCAAGATACTCCAAACAATACTCATCCAACCCTAGCAGCGCCTCGCTGGCCCATATAAGCGAAGTCAGCTTAGTATCCAACGGATCTAGTATCGCTCCATCCATACCCGCAGCCATAGCCGCAACCAAAAAAGTCTGATTAATCAGTTTTCTCGCGGGAAGCCCGAACGAAACGTTCGACAGTCCGCAGGCAATATGTACGTCCGGATATTCCGCCTTAACGCGGCGTATCGTGTCGATGGCCGCCTTGCCGTAATGCGAACCCGTCGAAACAGGACGAACCAACGGATCGATAAATATGTCGGGAAGCGCAATCCCCGCCTTGGTCAGCTTGTCGATCAATCTCGCCGCGATAGTAAACCTGCCGTCAGCGTTCTCCGGCATCCCTGTGTCGTCCATGCATAGCGCAATCACCTTTGCGTTGTATTCCAGCGCAAGCGGGAGTATCGCGTTGTAGCGCGCCTTTTCATCAGTGATCGAATTGATGATGGGCGCGCCGTTCTTGTTTACTGCCAGCGCGGCGGCAATCGCTGCCGGATTGGGCGAGTCGACCGAGAATGGCTTATCCGTCGCCGCCTGCACCGTTTCCACCAGCCACGCGATGGTCTCCGGCTCAGCGTCGTGGAACATCCCCGCGTTCACGTCGATGAACGCCGCGCCTGCGTCGGCCTGCCTCTTTGCGAGTGATTGAATGGCGTCCGCGTCGCGCTTCGCGATTGCGGGCCGTACCGCCTTGAGCGTGCTGTTAATCTTTTCGCCAATTATAATCATTGTGACTACTCCTTATTATAAAGCCTCGGTCATGGCCGGGACTATCTCGAACACGTCGCCCGTAACCGCGATATCCGCCAGGCGCATCATCGGCGTATCCGGGTTCTTATCAATCGCGACAATACAACCGCAGGACTGCATCCCTACCAAATGCTGTATCTGTCCGGAGATACCGCAAGCTATATACAGCGCAGTTTGCACCGTCTGACCTGTCTGTCCCACTTGATGCGGATACGCGACCCAACCCGCGTCTACAGCCGCGCGGCTCGCGCCAACCGCACCGCCCAGTTTATCGGCCAGCCGTTTGAGCATGTTGAAACCCTCGGGACCCTTCATCGCGCGGCCGCCGGACACGATCGCTTTGGCTTCGCTGAGATTTATTTGAGCCTCGCCGCTGCGCACGGTTTCAATCACGCGTTTGGCGTTCCTTGCCGCGCCGACAGGAAGCGTCTCGTGGATGATCTCGCCTGAACGACTGGGATCAGGCGGCGGCGCCTTCATCACGTTCGGACGCACCGTCGCCATTTGTGGGCGGTGGTGGGATGTGCGGATCGTCGCCATGATGTTGCCGCCGAACGCGGGACGCGTCTGCAGCAGATCGCCCGTTTCAGGATCAATGGCCAGGCCTGTGCAGTCTGCCGTCAATCCCGATACCGTTTGAACGGCCACTCGCGGTATTAGCGCACGGCCGCGGGCTGTAGCGGCGCATAGGACCATTTCAGGCTTATGCTTCTCAATCAGGTAGTTCAGCGCCGCGCACTCTAGTTCGTCGTTGAATCCGCTGAAGCCCGGCGCGTTGACCACGATCGCCAGATCAGCCCCGTACGCGAACAGCGACGCGTCGGCTTCGCCGCCGATTACAACCGCCGCAACCTTTGAGCCACGCGCGTCGGCCAGACCGCGAGCCGCGCCGATCAGTTCATACGTAACGGGATGAATATGGCCGCCGATGGTCTCGGCTATTATCCACGCATTGGTGAATAGTGATTTGTCTATGTCGGTTATACGCACGAACAATGTCCCCCTATATCAGTTCACGGGCTTTGAGCAGCTCGACCAGGCGCGCGGCGGACTCCGCCGGGGTTCCTGCGATGCGCACTGTCTCGCCTCCGCGCGGTTCGGGCGGTGCGGTTTTGACTACACGCGTTGGAGACGCGTCCAGACCAATCTTGTCGAGAGCCGCGCCTATGTCGGCGGGTTTCCATATGGGCACGTCGGCGGCCCTTGCGGCCAGTACGCCTCGCAGCGTGGGCACTCGCGGCTGATTCAGCCCCTTGACCACCGTGATCACGGCGGGGAACGCGACCTCGCACACGTCGTACCCGTCCTCGTTCATGCGCTGGACGGTGATCGAATCCTGCTTGACGCCGCGCACAGCCGCGACATACGCCGCTTGGCTGTATCCCAGATGCGCGGCAATGCCCGGGCCTACCTGCGCCGTATCGCCGTCGACGGCCTGCTTTCCGCATATAACCAGATCGACGCCGCCGGACGACTTGCTCAGTGCATCTATCGTATCAATGGCGCGCGACAAGGCGTAGCTGGTCGCCCAGGTATCCGAGCCGCCGAACGCGCGGTCGGAAAGCAGCGCTCCCCTATCGGCTCCGATCGCCATCGCCTCGCGTATCACGGCGGACGCCCGTTCCGGACCCATCGACAGCGCTATCACCTCGCCGCCGAAACGCTCGCGCAGCTGTACCGCCGCCTCGATCGCATACAGGTCGAACGGATTCATTATGGACTTGATCCCCTCGCGTATGATCCTCTTGGTATTTGGATCGATTTTGGCGTCGGATGTGCCGGGCACTTGCTTGACGCAGACAACAATCCTCATGATAACGCCTCCACCCGCGCCGGGACATCCGGCAGATTGTTCCATAGCTTTTCGATAATAGGATACTGAATCTTGAAGCCCAGCAGCGACAGGTACACGCCGCAGCGCGGATACCACGCGTGCAGTCTCTTCAGTGTCTCGACCGGGCTGTATGCCGCGTCTTCAGGGATCTTGTATCCGACGACGTCCGAGAGCAGGTAGAGTTTCTTGGTCATCCACGCCTCGACGACGATGGGGACGTCGGGGTATCGGCGCAGCAGTTCATCGACGATGGGGTTTTGGTCGGTTATCGGCTGGGTGACTATGAACGTTGCGCCTGCGGCCAGCTTGCGCTCCATCTTCTCGAATTCGTGTTCGGGCGGTTCGTACGGGTTGAACGCCACGCCCAGCTCGTATTCGGGATAGTTATGGCGAATGTACTTTATCAGCTCTACGGATGTGACGGACGATACGCCGCGCGCACCAACCTCGTCAGGCTGCAGCTTAGGCAGCCGATCCGAGCCGTCCCCGCTGACGGCCAGGATGTACTTCAACCCCGCGCGTTGGCCGGAACACAGTATCTCGTCCAGGTTCTGCTTAGTGTGAAATGTGTTCAGGTGGATCATCACCTGTTCGGGCGGGACGGGCAAGCCTAGGTATTCGATCGTCTCCAGACCCTGGAACGCCAGCAAACCCATCGCGTTATCAGTGATGCACGCGCAGTAACCGCTGGCCATCACGCGGCGGTATTTCGCGGCGAACGTCTCAAGGTCGGCCTCCAGTTTCTCCGAATCCTGCTTGGGCGGTATTATTTCTACATGATAACGTTTGTTCAGGATGTGTTCGCGCATACGATCAGCCTTTCTTATTAAGTACGCGTTGCGTCGCTGCTGTTTTATTGGTAATTTTAACATGTGCGTATGGGTAATGCAAGCGGAAGGCGGTTCGCCGCAAGGATTATGCGTTCTCGCACCATCCTCACACCATTTAAGAAACGTCTGGCGCGATACCCCAAGTTTCATTGCGGCACCGCGCGCCGACAACCCATTCTCTTGCCACGCTTTATAGACCGATTCAAAACCGGCGGGCGGTGTTTTCGTCGGCCTGCCGAACTGCACGCCTTTCTTTTTCGCGGCCTCTATGCCCTCAAACTGCCGCTGACGGATGTTCTCCCGTTCTGTTTCGGCGACATACGATAACAGTGTCAACACGAGATCCGCGATCAGCGTGCCTGTTAAATCCAGCTGATCCTTCTGCCTCGTGTCGAGAATGGGCAAGTCAAGCACGATTATTGCTACTTTGCGATCTTTCGTCACTATCCTCCACTGCTCCAATATATCTGCGTAATTCCTCCCCAGCCGATCGATGCTCTTGATCACGATCACGTCGCCGACATGAAGCTTTTTTAACAATCGTTGGTATTCCGGACGCTCAAAGTTCTTTCCGGACTGCTTGTCCCTGTAGATATTCGCCTCCGATACCCCGAATTCCCTCATAGCCAGCATCTGGCGTTCGTCATTTTGTTCCTTTGTGGATACGCGGACATACCCGAATACGCGTTCATGCATGGTTGGCGTCCCCCTCCTCACGTGTGCTATAATCATGATGGGGGGAAGCATATACGTTGAACCTGCAAACGCCTTTGAGGCGGTAAATTTTGTGTCGGCCTCACGCAGATCGTCTGGATTTTGTCCAGTTTATCTGAGAACACGGGTACGGCCAGCGATAATAACGAGACCGCAAGTACAGCCGCTATCGTCAGCATTGACGTGATCCTTTTCATAAGTACATCCCATTATAGTAATGATAAGCCACGATTGATTCGTAGCGCGCCTATGCGAAGTGCTTATTAGGTATGACTGCATCGGTAAATTTGCTACATAAATATACAGCCGTGCCATATATTTGACTTGACATTTATGAAAAAACGATATATAATATGTATGTAAACGAAATGCGCGGATAAAGTTGAGGTGAGCGAAATGGCGGCATTAGGCACAGACGGGCACAGACGGGCACAGACGGGCACAGATGTTAAGCTAAATATCGCACATCCAAAGCGCCGTATATTCAAGCGCGAGGACGCTCCTTTGTATGCCATGGCGCTACCAGGCGCTGTGGCACTAATTGTGTTTGCGTACCTGCCGATGCTGGGACTGCTGATCGCGTTCCAGGATTTCAACGTGGGCAAGGGGATATTCGGCAGTTCATTCGTCGGCATGGCCAATTTCAAATTTCTTTTCTCTACAACGGACGCATATACCATCACGCGCAACACAGTGCTGTACAACCTAGCGTTCATTATCGTAAACATGATCGTCGCGGTTGTGCTCGCGCTGATGTTGTCCGAACTTCTCTCACATAAAACCGCGAAAACTCTTCAGACAATATATATGCTGCCATACTTCCTGTCATGGGCGGTCGTCTCGATCGTACTGATGGCTTTCATTGAGCGCGACTATGGCATGATCAACCGAGCGATGGGCACCAAGATCGATTATTACCGCCAGCGCGAACTATGGCCGGGGTTGCTGGTGTTCGTTAATTGCTGGAAGAACGCAGGTTATTCCACCGTACTC
>JAISBH010000173.1 GCA_031266295.1 Oscillospiraceae bacterium
AGAGAAGAGGAACGGGGTATCGGGCTGCGTGGTAACCGACAACCCTCATCGCCCCCCCTAGGGGGAGATGTCGCCGCAGCGACAGAGGGGGTTCCCCGCCGTAAAATCGCGCAATTATCAGGCATACCCAACCATATCCCCCTCGTACATTAGTACCAGCTTATAGGAAAGAATCCCTTCGGGATTCTGCCGATCCTGGCCCGCTTCGCGCTGCCAGCGGCAACTGGGAATTAGGGAGGTATTGTCCATGACCTATAACTTGTTTACTGTACGCCAGCCCTCATCGGCGCTGTCGGAACCCGTCGTGCCGATGAAATCGGAGAGGACGCTGGCGAAGACCGCGAAAGATGCGCAGTCCAGTCCCGCCGCACGATCCGCAAGGATCCGCAGCCCGTTGACGCTGCTGGTATTCCAGCCTAAACGCGCGCGCCAGAGTAAACCAGCCAAGCCAACCTTGCGTGAGCGCGAGGTATATCAATCCACCACCGTGACGAACAAGCCCGCTTCACCCACGCTGGCGGCGGCGAACGCGGCTCATACTCCGACGGAAGAGACGGTCATGAACAGGCCGATGATCGCGCGCGGCACGGTTAAATCCTCGCGCCTGACTTCAACGGGCGCGAGGATCGCCGCGATGTCGGGATTGTGCCTACTGCTGGTAGTCAGCGGCGCGTGGGCAGCCGTGTCCAGATCGCCGTCCAACATTGTCGGTATTCCGGTCACGATTCGTCAGAACGTGCCAGATCCAGCCGTCACCGCCCAACCTAGCATAACGCCCGAACCTGGCAGCGAGGGCGAAACTACGTTGACTACATTGAGTTCGTTCATGACATATAAGCAGCAGATGGACGCGGCGCGCAGTCAATCCATATCGATGCTCGACGCGCTGATAGCCGACGTGAACGCCGACGCCGCCACGCTGGAACAGGCGCGAGGCGAGAAACTGACACTGGCCAAATCCATCGCGACCGAGGCGACGCTGCAGGGATTGATGGCCGCGAGAGGGTTTGGAGATTCGTATGTTACGGTGCGCCCAGGATCGGTCAACGTGGTCGTGCGCCAGGAGAAATTATCCAGCCAGCAGATGGCTAGCATTTTGGAGATGGTGACTGCGGAAACGGGAGAATCTCCGGATAGCGTAAAGATCATACTGACAAAATAGGATGGATTGTGAAAGATAACGACCAGTCGGATTGTAAAGCCCTGGTCTATCTGGTATACTATACCCTGTCCCTCTAAGGATTCCACGGATTCGCGATGGATTTCCGCCGCTCGCTAAGGCTGGCGGAGGAATCTCTTTTACGGTTCGTTGACTGAGCGCCAGCTCGGTTTTGCACATAGCGACGGCTGGCGGCAGTCAGCAAGGCGACCTGCAAAACTGGTGCGAGAGCCGACGCGAACGGCGAAAATGCGCGCGAAGACGGGAAGCTATTAGCGGTGCGGAGTAAAATACAGTACGGATAGGCGGGCGCGGAGCTTAGTCCCGCGCCGAATCGGCCCGTTGGGGGCGCGGCTCCCGACTGGCTAAGAGGGGGGATTATACCCATATGGTTAACGAAAACTTGCCTGCGCATGTTGCTACCAGCATGACGGAGATAGGCTCTATAACCTACGCGAGCGAAGTGGTCGCGATCATCGCCGGTATGGCCGCCGCCGAGATTGACGGCGTGGCCGCGATGGGCACAGCCGCGTCGATCGCGGATCTGCTGGGGCGCAAGACGAAACCGGTTACGCGCGGCGTCAAGGTCGAGGTCGGCTCTGAGGAGGCGTCGGTCGATCTGGTGTTTACTGTAGAATATGGTAAGCCTATACAGAAGGTATGTCGGGATGTGCAGGAATCCGTCCGCAAATCGATCGAAACGATGACCGGTCTGCACGTGGTCAAGGTGGATGTGCATGTGCTGGGAGTCAGCTTCGAGAAGGAGACGCAGCTAAGCGCCGATCTCGCGCAGGCCGCGAACGCCGTCGTCGATCCTGGCCGAACCGCGTCCGCGATAAACGGCGCGGCGAGTCCTGCCGCGCCGCTGGGACAGATAGTACGCTCCCGCCCGCTGCCGCGCAAGGATCCGGACGCGGAGTCAAACCATCCCGAAGGCGTTGACGAGGATGTAGATCTGCCTGAGACGTCCATAGACCTGACCGGAGACGACGACGCGGACGACGTCAACGCGCCCGCCGCGTTTGAATTCGACGGAAATGCCGACGCTTCCGCTGAAACCGCGAAGCCGGCTGAATCGGCGGACGACACGGATGGCGTTAACGCCGAAGATCAGCCGGACGCCGAGCCGCATCACCAAGCCGAAGAGGACAAACCCCAGGCCGCGTCCGATGAAACCGACGCGATAAAAGTGGACGGCGGCAGCGATGATGAAGCCATCCTCGCCGACGGCACGCTGTAATGAAGAGCGTGTCGTGAATCGCGATTCAAAAGGAGGTTCCATGAGAATCCGTTGGTATGACCGCGTCTTGATCGCGCTGAGCGGACTGTTGCTGCTCGCGCTGGGGTTGCTACTGATCATGACGGGGCTTCACGCGCCGAAGCCGGTATATGACTTCGGCATAAAGCTGACACAGGCGTTCCTGGGGCTGACCGTGGTGCACTGGATCCGCGAGGGTATGTGGTACGTCCTGGCCGTGACGATCGCGGCGGGGCTGGCGTTCTCGCTGTGGGGCGTGCGTCAATGGATCAGCCTGATACCTAAGCGCAAGCATGAAACGTTCTTCGCTGCGACGCAGATCGATCACGGCACGCTGTCGATCGCCCGGCCCGCTTTGGAGCATCTGGTGCAGAAGTGCGTATCAGAGCATCCCGAGATGTCGGTCAGCAAGATAAATATATCCAACGAGAGCGAGAAGGCGATGGTTCGCCTGCGCGCGACTATACGCTCCGGGGTATCGATGCCCAAGGCGACCGCCGCGCTGAAAATGGAGATCGTTAAATACATATCTGAGTGCGCGGGCATAGAGGTATCCAATGTGCAGGTGATCGTGGAGGATACCACGCCCCCGCTGATGCTGGCCGAAGGCGTGTCGGTCACGCAGGCCGGATCATCCTGGCGATCCCTGCCCGGCCAGGCTGACGGCGTGACTGCCCGGCTGCCGGCCGCGAATGGGCCAACCAGCGAGTCCGCGCCGATCATCGCGCCCGAACCGGAGGCGATGCCGATCCCGCTAGGGCCTATCGTGGACGATGAACCGGCTGTGCCGGTGATGGCCTCGCTCTCATTTCCCGACATAGCGCGCGAGGCCGACGAGACTGACCCGATTAAGGACGACGGCGATTATGACGACGAATCCGCTATCGACCCGATGTTCAGCATGGACAGCCGCATCGCCGCCGATCCGGTAAACGGCGAGGAGGACGAGGGCGACATAGCCTACGCTTCCAAGGAGGGTGACTCCAATGCCGTCAGATCATGAATCCGGCGGCTTCTGGTCGGAAGCGTTCAAGCCTGGAACGGCCGCGTGCGCGCTGCTATGCGGGCTGCTAGGGGTCGCGGTCGCGGTCAGCTTCCTGGCGATTGGGTTTTGGAAGACGCTGCTGATTGCGGCGTTCTTTACGATCGGCTGGGCGTTGGGGCGCTCCAAGGCGGTGCGCGTCTGGATCGGCGAAGCCTGGCGAAGGATAACGAACAGGAACGATTATAGTTGATAGTGAAGATGATGGTTATAATGAGGACGATGGTTGTGAAAAATGGATGAGGCTAACGGATCAGTAGAATCCGCTGAGAACCCCAAAAGCTCCCGGCGCAAAGCGCGCGCGGCTGTGCTGCGCTTGCTTTACGCGCGGGAGCTGCGTGGTGAGGCGGGCGGGTTTACGCCCGAGGATGATTTCACGCTGCACGATTTATTGGAGGTACCGCGCGACGACGACCATCTGCCGTACATCCGGCGGATGGTGCGCGCGGTGGAGAAGAGCGCGGCCGAGCTGGACGAGCGTATCGCGCCGCTGCTGCGCGGGTGGACGATAGAGCGGCTGACGCGCGTAGATCGGCTGATACTGAGGTTCGCGGCGTATGAGATGCTTCGTGAACCGCCTGAGGAAGCGGATGATCCCGGCGCGGTCGTGATCGCGGCCGCGATAGACATGGCGCGCGTGTACTCCACGGACGAGGCAATGCCCTTCGTCAACGGCGTGCTGGGCGCGCTGAACCGCAATACATAAAGAGGATGATCATATTGCCAAACGAAACGTCGTCAGCAACGATAATCGACGGTAAGGCGCGTTCCGAGGCCGTCATGAACGAACTCGCACCGCGCGCGAAATCCTTGATTGAACGCGGCGTGAATCCGCACCTGACCGTCATTCTGGTAGGGGACGACCCGGCCAGCCGGGTCTATGTCAAGAGTAAGGTTAAGGCGTGTCAGGCGCTCGGCGTGCGTTCGACGGTCGCGACGCTGCCCGCCGATACCCCGGAGTCCGCACTGCTGGACAAGATCGACCAGCTGAACAACGACGACTCCGTGCACGCCATACTGGTTCAATTGCCGCTGCCGGAGGGCTTTGACGAGCGGCGCATCGTCCAGCGAGTCGCGCCGGGCAAGGACGTCGATGTGTTCCATCCGCTCAACGCCGGGAAGCTGCTGCTGGGCGCGCCGGGGTTTGAGCCGTGCACGCCGAAGGGGATCATGGCGCTGCTGGACGGTATCGGTTACGATCCGGCGGGAAAGAACGCGGTGGTCGTTGGGCGGTCGAATATCGTGGGCAAGCCTATCACGCTGATGCTATTGCGCCGAAACGCCACAGTGACGATCTGCCATTCCAGGACGCCCGATCTGGGCGCGGCGACGCGTCAAGCCGATCTGCTGATCGCGGCGGTCGGCAAGGCCGGGCTGATCACGGGCGATATGATTAAGCCCGGCGCCGTCGTAATAGATGTCGGGGTGAACCGCGTCGAAGGCAGTAAAAAACTGCGTGGCGACGTGGATTTTGACAGCGCGGTAAAGGTCGCGGGCGCGATAACGCCGGTGCCCGGCGGCGTAGGTCCGATGACCATCGCGATGCTAATGCTGAATACATTGGAAGCCGCTGAATCTTGTTAAACCTAATAGAACAGCTGGAACAGCTGGAACAGCTGGAGCGATTGGAACGCGCGGGAGAATCGGATAGGCTCGCTCAAGCCGCCGGGCGCGTATTATCCGTATCGGAACTGAACGCCTACGTCCAACGGACGCTGGCGGCTGATCCGATGCTGCAGGGGCTGAACCTGCGCGGCGAGATCAGCAATCTAAAACGGCACAGCAGCGGGCATCTCTATTTTTCGCTGAAGGACGAGACGGCGCGGATACAGTGCGTGATGTTCCGCAGTCAGGCGCAGATGTGCGCCGTTCGTCCTGAGGACGGGCTTCGGATCGTGGCGGAAGGCCGAGCCGCGCTGTACTCGCGCGACGGAACGTATCAATTCTATGTTGAAGCGATGCGGATGGACGGTGTCGGCGCGCTGTTCCTGCGCTATGAGCAGACGCGCAAACGGCTGCTCGCAGAGGGTCTGTTCGACGCCGCGCGGAAGAAGCCGCTACCGCTGCTGCCCAGGGGGGTGGGTATCGTTACCTCGCCGACAGGTGCGGTGATACGCGATATCCAAACGGTCACGGAGCGGCGTCATCCCGGGGTGCGGCTGTATCTCGCTCCGGTGCGAGTGCAAGGCGCCGGCGCTGCGGAAGAGATCGTGCGTGGCATACGGATGCTTGGCCAGCTGCCGTTTATAGACGTAATAATAACGGGGCGCGGAGGCGGTTCGCTGGAGGATCTGTGGGCGTTTAACGAAGAGCTGGTTGTGCGAGCCGTGGCCGGATGCGTCAAGCCGATAGTTAGCGCGGTGGGGCATGAGACGGATACCACGCTGGCGGATTTCGCGGCGGATGTGCGCGCGCCTACGCCATCGGCGGCGGCCGAGCTGGTCATACCGATGCGCTCGGCGCTGCTGGATCAGATAGAACAGTATCGGGCGCGCATGATACGCGCGTCGGAGCGGAGGCTGAGGCATTCGCGCGAGCGGCTGACAAGCCTCGCAGCGCGGCTGGGCGCGGCGGAACCAAGCCGCGCGCTGAACGAGCGGCGCAGGCGCGTTGCGGAATTGAGGGAACGGCTGCGCGGGTGCGCGGATCGGATTCTGCCTCAACGGCGTTTGGGCATAATGGGATTGACCGCGAGGCTGGCCGCGCTGAATCCGGAGAACGTGCTGGAACGCGGCTACGCGATGGTGTCGGATGATCAAGGACGCTGGCTGAACAACGCGGCGCAGGTCGAGTCTGATATGATACTGAACATCCGCATGTGGGGCGGAAGGGTAGCGTCCCGTGCGATTGAGGTTACGATAGACGAAGGGAGCGACGTATGGCGCTAGCGGCGGAGGCGATCGAGTCGGTTAAGGCGGCTGAACTGACATTTGAGGGCGGGTTGGAACGCTTGGAGTCGCTGGTCAAGCGGATGGAGGCGCAGCAGCTTACGCTAGAGGACGCGATGACGGCGTACGCAGATGGTATGCGCCTGGCCCGCGCGCTGGACGATCAGCTGAATCAGACCGAGAAGCGGCTGATTACGTTGAGCCTGGACGGCGGCGAGGATCAGCGCGGCGAGTCTATCGAGGACGCGTTATGAAGGAACGTCTGTCTCATTGGGCCGCCGATATTGAGCGCGAGCTGGAAGGATTCTGCGTTCCAGAAAGTCCGGCGCATGAACGGTTCGCGGAGATGCTGCGGTATGGATTGCTGGGCGGGGGGAAGCGCCTGCGCGGAGGTCTGCTGCTGGCGGCGAGCGAGGCGATGGGCGGGAACTATGAGGAGGCGCTGCGGTTCGCGGCGGCGCTGGAGTGCATCCATGCGTTTTCGCTGGTACACGACGATTTGCCCGCGATGGACGACTCCGACACGAGGCGCGGCAAGCCGTCTCATCACAAGGTCTACGGCGAGGGCATGGCGGTGCTGTCGGGCGACGCGATGCTGGCGATCGCGGCTGAACGGATGCTGGCGATCACGGCGAATGCAGGGCTTAATACAGGCCTGAACGGCGAAGACGCTGGAGAAGCGTTGCGCGGCATGAAACGGCGCGCAGACGCGGCGCTGACCATCATGCGGTCGGCGGGGATGCGCGGGATCGCGGCGGGGCAGTTCATGGATCTAGAGGGCACGGGTGCGCCGCAGTGGCAAGACGGAGGGTTCGACGCTCGCGCCGCTCTGCTGACGGATATAGATCAGCGCACGACGGCGGAGATGTTTCGCGCGGCGGTCGAGGCGGGGTTCATACTAGCTGGGGCGTCGGATGAGGAGACGAAGGCCGCGGTGTCGTTCGGGCTGAAGATGGGGATGGTGTTCCAGATACGCGACGACGTGCAGGACGTCGGCGCGGACGACGGATTGATCACGTGGCCAGCCGTCTATGGGATAGAGGAATCAAGGCGCAGGGCGGATGAACTGGAGCGTGAGGCGCTGAAGGGCATAGAGCCGCTGGGCGCACGATGTTCACTGCTGAAGGAGTTTGCAGAGTTGATGAGAGGGTTTGCTTAACGGAATAAAGGAGTGACGCCGATGTCCCGCATTGATCATGTCAGCCATATCATTGAAAACCGCGTGTTGTGGACTGCGCTGCTGGCGTGGCTTACTGCGCAGATCATAAAGGTAGTCGTCGTTCTGGTTACCGAGAAGCGCCTTAACATCCGCAAGATAGTCCAGTCGGGCGGGATGCCATCCTCGCACGCAGCGTTCGCGTTCGCGCTCGCGGTGGGCATAGGTTTGCATGATGGGTTCGGGGAACCGATATTCGCGCTGGCGTGCGCGTTCGCGCTGGTGGTGAGTTATGACGCGTCGGGCGTGCGCCGACAGGCTGGGCGGCACGCGAAGGTTATCAACCAGCTGCTGACGGATCTAGAAAATTTGATCGAAAAGGGCACGCCCATCAAGCAGGAAACCCTTATTGAGTGGATAGGTCACACCCCGGTAGAGGTGCTGTGCGGCGCGGTGCTGGGCGGGGCGGTCGCGGCGATTATATTATAGGAGAATAATTTATCGATGTTTGTCGATCAGGCGCGGATCAAGGTGCGCGCGGGTAATGGCGGGAACGGGTGCGTATCGTTTCACCGGGAGAAATTCCTGCAGAACGGCGGGCCGGATGGGGGCGACGGGGGCGGCGGCGGCGATGTGGTGATACACGCCGACACGCAGTTGCGTACGCTGATGGACTTTAGGTATAAGACGAAATACGAGGCTGGGTCGGGGCAGGACGGCGGATCGCAGAATCGCACGGGCAAGCGTGGCGAGGATATAGTGATAAGGGTGCCGCCGGGGACGGTGGTACGAGGGTCGGGCGATAAGGCGCTGCTGATGGACATGCGTATTCCCGGCGAAAAGCGTGTAGTTCTGCGGGGAGGCAGAGGGGGATGGGGCAATCAGCGGTTTGCGACGCCGACGAGGCAAGCGCCCAATTTCGCGAAACCAGGCGAGAAGGCGGTTTATGTCGAGCTTGACCTGGAATTGAAGTTGATCGCGGACGTGGGGTTGGTGGGTTTCCCCAATGTGGGGAAGTCGACGATACTGTCGGTGGTGTCGAGTGCGAAGCCGAAGATAGCGAACTACCCGTTTACGACGCTGTCGCCGAACATAGGGATGGTGAGGTTTGGCGGCGGGGATTTCGTGCTAGCTGATTTGCCGGGGTTGATTGAGGGCGCTAGCGGCGGTGCGGGGTTGGGTCACGCGTTCCTGAGGCACGCGGAGAGGACAAGGCTGCTGGTGCATGTGATTGACGCGTCGGGTAGCGAGGGCCGCGATCCGGTGGAGGATTATAGGGTTATCAATAATGAACTGGAGCAATTCGCGAAGACGCAGAGCGGGTTTAGCGGGTTGGATTCAAGGGTCAAAGTGATTGTGGCGAACAAGACGGACTTGTTAGGCGAGGATGAGGCGGAGGATATAGTAAGGAGGCTGCGCGAGGCGGCCGGGGGCGTGCCGGTGTTTGCGGTAAGCGCGGCGCAGAATAAAGGGTTAGACAAGGTGGTAGGGGAGATACTGCGGCTGCTGGCGGATTTGCCGATACCGGTGCCGGAAGAGGAGACGGGCGCGCTGGAAGCGTTGGAGTCGGTTGAACCAGCGAGCGGGTTTGAGATAAGGCAAGAGGCGGGGCAGTACTTTGTGGAAGGTCCGGGGATGCGAAGGCTAGTGGACTCGGTGAACTTCAGTGATCAAGAGTCGCTGGCGTGGTTTCATAGATCGCTGCAGCGCTTGGGGGTAATAGATGCGCTACGAGAACAAGGAGCGAGTCAAGGCGACAGCGTCCTGGTAGAGGGCATGGAGTTCGACTTTACGGAATGACGGAGAGGGGGAACGAACCCCCTCTGCCGCTGTGGCGGCATCTCCCCCTAGGGGGGCGATGAGGGTTGTCGGTTACTATGTGGTTCGCAAGCAACGGGGGACCGGTTGCGTTACGAGATAGACTATCCAGGTACAACCGGCGATCCGAAGCCGGTAGAATGTGTATCAAGATGGTCCAGGCGAAGCCTGGTCAGGATTCGAAAGGGTGGATAGCCCTTCGCAGGGTCTGGGATGCGGCGCATCCGCGCCTTCGGGAAGGGGACTGACGTTCCCCTCCCGACCTCCCCCTGGGGCTTGGAATGAGAGGACGGGGGAACCGGTTACGTTCCGGCACAGACTATCCAGGTGAAACAGGCAATCCGAAGCCGGTAGAATGTGTATCACGATGGTCCAGGCGAAGCCTGGTCAGGATTCGAAAGGGCGGATAGCCCTTCGCAGGGTCTGGGACAGAGTCCCAGGCTCCCCGCTGGGACGTTCCTCGTTCCCCCGTTCCAACCCTGCGCCCCGCCAGTAAAATACTATAAATGAATAGTCAACTCACGTTATAGTGGCGGGGCGCCAGTAATTTAAAGCGCATTCGATCCGCAGATCGAACAGCGTCCCGCCGCAGCGGATAGCCGAGGATACCGTGGCGCAATGCATGACTTCGCATTGCCCTTGATGATGCGTCAAGAATGGAACGTTACCGTTATGTCGGGCAGCGCATCAACGATAGGCACGCCGTCCAGCTTGCAGCTGCTTATTAAGTCCTCCACGTCCGAGTAGATTTCAGGCTCGAGTTCAGAAGCTGGGATTCCAGCCGAACGTTAATGCCCGCCGCCTCGTCAGCCATGAGAGCAGGACGATCGGCGTCGTGCTGGACGACATATCCGACTACATCTACGGCGCAATGCTCGCGGGTATACAGACTGTGGCGCATCGGCATGGTTATGTGTGCACGTTCTTCAGCCGTCAGCCGAGCGGGGCGACGGAGGCCTCGCATCTGGAATTATTCGAAAGCCGCCAGGTAGACGGCTTGCTATTCGCCACGTTTCACAAGCGTGACCCATTAGAAGTCCGTCTCCTTGCACAAAGCCAGAAGCCGATCGTGCTGATAGGTGAGCATCATGGCGCGCTGTACGTGCCGTCCGTCGATATCGATAACGCGCTGGGCACGATGGAAGAGGTTTCCTATATGATACGTCAGGGACGCCGCCGTATCGCGTACCTGTCCGGGCCGGAAATGATGTCGGCGAGCGAAGCGCGGCTGAACGGTTATGAGCAGGCGTTGGAAATGTCCGGCACGCCAATAGACGCCGCGCTGATCGAACCCACACTTTGGAGCGTGGAAGGCGGCTACAAAGCCACGAAGCGGCTTATGGCGCGCACGACGTTCGACGCGCTGGTGGGATCCAACTCCTACTGCTCCTATGGCGCGGTGCTTGCGCTCAAGGAAGCGGGCTGGAGCATCCCGGAGGACGTTGCGGTAGCCGCCTTTGACGACGACGCGTTGTGCCGCTATACGAGCCCCAGCCTGACGACACTTAGCCAGCCGCTCACGCGTATGGGCGAGATTGCCGCCGAACAGCTCGCCGCGCGCATACGCGAAGAGAACGTAGACCGCTCCGCCATCTACGTGCAGCCGCAGCTGATACTGCGCGCCTCCACGGCCGCGCGGACGGACGCTTTCGCAAAGGAGGGCTGAACATGTTGACGCGCAAACGCCAGCGGTGGGCATACCTGTACATCCTGCCGTTCTTCGCGAGCTTCCTGGCATTCAGCGTATACCCGATCTTCTATTCATTCTACCTATCCTTTACCGAATACGATCCCCTGAGCCTCGCGACACGCTGGGTCGGCGCGGCGAACTATATCCGCATGTTTACCTCGCGCTACTTCTGGGACAGTGTTGGGCATACGCTTGTCATTTGGCTGTTCTCCATCATCCCGCAGTTAACCATCGCTATGCTGCTCTCGCTGATCCTCAACGAACGCTGGGTGAAGGGCAAGACGGCCTTGCGCAGTATCTACTACTTCCCCAATTTAGTAACGCCCATTACGATCGGGCTGCTGTTCAACATGCTCTTCTCTTATCCAGGCGGAACGATCAACAATATCCTGACCGCTCTGCACCTGTTTCCGCATCCGGTCGAGTTCAAGAACGCGCCCGTGCTGGCAATGCTGGTTGGCGGCATCGCAATATGCTGGCAGTACTTCGGCTACAACATCATCTTCATATCCGCCGGTCTCAACGCCATTAACCAGGATGTATACGAAGCCGCCGAAATGGACGGAGCGAACGCGTGGCAGCGCACAGCGCACATCACACTGCCGCTCATTCGGCCGATCATGATATACGTGATGGTGACGTCTGTGATTGGCGGGCTGCAAATCTTCGACATTCCAAAGATGCTGTTCCGGGACGGCGTAGCCAACTCCACGCGCACGATGGTTTTGTATATGTACGAAAGCGCGTTCGAACGCTGGCAGTTCGGGTTTGGCGCGGCTCTGGCATACGGTATTTTCCTTGTGATCGCAGTGTTCTCGGCGCTGTCGCTGTTTGTGACTACGCGCATAGGCTCGAAGAACGCAAAAGAAGGGAAGACGGCATGATGAGGATGGATGCGCCGCCCGCGTCCCGCGCGGCGAACCGGCAGGCGCTCACGAGACGATGGATGTCCCGAGGCTTGTGTTACTTTATACTGCTAAGCATCGCGCTCGTGTCGTTTTTTCCGTTCTATGTGATGCTGCTCGGCGCCACACAGGACAATTATCACATCACCTCGACCGTAACGCTGCTGCCGGGGCGGCATCTGGCGGGGAATTACGCGCGCATGATGCAGAACAAAAACATCTGGCGCGGGTTCATGAACTCGCTAAGCCTCGCGCTGGCGAACACTGCCGTATGCCTGTACTTCTCATCGTTGACCGCATACGCCTTTGCCAAGTTTCGCTTTAAGGGCAGCGGCGCGCTCTATGGGATCATCGTCAGCACAATGATGATTCCGGGGCAGCTGGGCGTGATCGGCTTCTTCAGGCAGATGAGCGATATGAAGCTGCTGAACAGCTATATACCGCTGATACTGCCAGCGATCTCAAACTGCTTCGCGGTGTTCTTTTTCCGCCAATACCTGGAAAGCAGCCTTCCGAACGAATTGATCGAAGCCTCGCTCATGGACGGCTGCCCAGAGATAACGATCTTCCATCGCGTGGTGCTGCCCGTGATGGTTCCCGCGTTGGTGACGCAGGGGGTTATGAGCTTCATCGGCAACTGGAACAGCTATTTGAATCCGCTCATTATCCTGACGCAAACTCAAAAGATGACGCTTCCCGTTATGCTAGCCTCCATCAAGAGCAGCGGCGGTGCGGCGGACTATGGTGCGCAGTATGTCGGCATCCTCGTATCGGTGCTGCCGCTGCTGATTGTGTTTGCGTTCGCCAACCGCGTAATCGTGGAGAAGATCGCCATCGGCGCGGCTGTGAAAGGTTAAGCGGTATGCGCAAACATCCGATCCCTGCGGGGAATGCTCCCCGACAATTATCTAACTAATAAGAAGGAGGACCCCGGAATGAAGAAATGGATTTCCCTGCTGCTGTGCGTATGCATGACCCTCGCCTTGACGTCAGCCATGGCGATGGGCTATGAGACAGACGAATCCCTCGCAGGTGAATTTACCTGGTGGACTTACTTTGATCAAGCGCCATTCTTGAAGGACGAGTTCAACAAGAAGTACCCAAACGTGACTGTGCATCTGGAGGTGTTCGGCGGCGAGGATTATCAGACGAAGATTATGTCCACGCTGCCGTCCGGGCAAGGCGTGCCCGACCTGTTCGACTTGGAAGAGGGTTACGTCTATAAGTTCATCGAAAGCCCGCTGCTGGAGAACCTCGAATCGCTGGGCGTGCGAGCGTTCACGAGCGACTATTACCCGTGGGCGTTGGCGATGGCGACTGATAAGCAAGGCAATATCAAAGGGGTGTGCGACAATGTATCGCCGGTCGCGTTTTGGTACCTGCGCGACGCGATGGCGGAATGGCTTGGTACGAGCGACGACGCGGAAATCACGGCGAAGCTCAGCGACTGGGATGCCATACTGGAACTGTCGAAAGATATCACCGCGCGCAGCAACGGCGAGGTGCATCTGCTCTCCAATATGAGCGACTTGGTCAAGGTGGAAGGATACAGCCTGACCCCGTTCGTACGGGACGGCGTGTTCTCCGTCGAGCCAGGCTGGGTTGATCTGCTGGACACCATGCGCTCGTTCTGGGACGCTGGCGTGCTGGCCGACCTGGGCGGCTGGTCGGGCGAGTGGGCGACCGCGTGGAACGACGGGACGCTGCTCATCCGAGTGATGCCCTCGTGGGATTTCTTTACAAATTGGGATCAGAACAGCGGAAACGTAGGAGTAGCGGCGCCGTTTAAGGGATCGTACGAGGGCGGCACCTACCGTGCCGTGTACGCAAACAGCGAGAAGAAAGATCTGTGTCTTAAGTTCATCGAGTTTCTGACGACAGTCCCCTATCAGGCGGAAAACCTAGCTGTGAACAACCAGATGCCCGCGAACATGAAGGTACTCGAGGCAATGGGCCCGGATTATTCAAACGAGAAATTCGGCGGCCAGAACATACTCCAGACCTATGATAAGGTGTGCCAGAGCATCCTGGACATCGTACCGGACATATACACGCGCGATTGCCAAAATCTGTTCGGCAAGCACGCGAACCAGGGTATCAAGGATGGCCTTGCAAATGATCAGATCATCAAGAATTTCCAGGACGAAGTACGCGATAAGTATCCGGAATTGAAGGGTCTGTGATCCCTGGAAAATCAGCGGACGGGCGCGGGAGGGATGCCTTGCGCGCCCGTTCTGGTACAATCCTGACCTCCTTTCAGAACTTTTATTGCCATATAACGTAAGGGAAAACGGGGATTACAGACAAACTGAAAGCATAGCTTACAGGAAAGAATCCTGAAAGGATTCTTTCCGACACAAGTTTTTAACCATCAGACCGAGGACGGTATGGCGCTCGCGACGATCCCAAATGGAACGCCTATCAAAATTGCGTCGGCGTATCAGAGAGTTATAACGCAGATTGTTACAAGATCACCTGGAAGACTAGCGTCGCTGAGGTGTGGTTACAGCTAGTCAGGTTGACAGTATTGCGCTGTCTGCGCACGATAAAAAATCATAAGGGAAATCATCGAAAAGCATTGATTTTATGTGGGTTTGCGTCGTCTTTTTCTCATGTTCAAAACCATAAAACATCTCCCAATTCGGCTCGGATTCCGAGTCGTATTTAAGTTTCGGCTTGACGCTTTTGGAGCGACTCCGGCTTGTTGCTCTATTCGCATAGCGCTGTGTAGCCGAGTAGTGACCTGCTTCTCCTGCTGCTGAGCTATAACGATTCATCGTGGGTAATTCAAATTTGATGCATAATTTATGGTTGTCTTGCCAATCTAAATGGTGTAGCGGCGGCGATGCGAGACGCTGCTAACCATACACGAACCATAAATATTGAAGTGAGGTGCGAACATGTCCGTCGGCATGATACTCTTGTTGGTGGCGGGGCTGCTGGTAATATTCGGGGTTGGCCAGCGCGTGTTGGATCGCATGCGGCTTAGCGACCGCGGCGCTCTGGTCGCGATGGCGGCGATATTCATCGGGGGCCTGATCCCGCCGATTACACTGGGTCCTATACAGTTCAGCATCGGCGGAGCGCTGGTGCCGCTGGCGATTTGCATATATGTGCTGGCGCAGGCGGACTCACCGGGTGATTTCTGGCGCGGCATTATTGGCGCCGTGCTGACGGCAGGCGCGATATACGCGCTGGATCACTTCCTGCCGGCCGATCCGGCTGCGATAACGTTTGATCCCAATTACCTGTACGGCATAGCGGCGGGCGTGATCGCGTACATTCTAGGTCGGTCGCGGCGTGGCGCGTTCATCAGTGCGGTGCTGGGATTGATACTGGTGGACGTGGTGATCGGGATTGTGAACCGCGCGCAGGGCGTTAATCAATTGATAACGATCGGCACGGGCGGTATGCTCGACGCGATCGTAATATCCGGATTACTAGCCGTGATGCTAGCTGAATTGGTAGGCGAAATCATTGAGCGGATAGTCCGCGGCAAGGGCCGCCAAGAGAACGAGGATGGTGCGGTGCGCGATGGGAGGCGAGCGCGTTGACTTATTCCAAAGAAACAGCTGAAGTGAGTATGGATTTAAGGACAAGCCGCAAGGCGCGCATAATCACGCTGCTGATAGTGATCATTGCGCTGCTGTTCACGCCAGAACGTGGGATAGCGGCGGCCACGCCTGAACCGGAGGACGACAACTATGAATCCTGGTTCGAGGGCGGCGATCAGTATTACACAGTAAAACTGGAGTCTGGCGAGACGCTGTTCACGGTAGGCACAGGCGTCAATGTTGACGACGAATACATCAGCGGCGATAACCAGCACTATGTGATAGCGTCGGTTGACCCACAGTCGATGACTGCCGTCGCGCAGCACACTGGAGCTGAAGAGATGCCCAGTATCGATTGGCTGAAGGCGGCTTTCGCACAGACGACAAGCATTTCAACGGCTTCAAGCGCGTCGAGCGGAAACCGCCACGTGGCTATATACGCGACTCACACGGATGAATCGTACGTGCCGTCGGACGGAACGGAATCCGAAGACAATGGTGGCGGGATACTGGACGTGGCGCAAACGCTGAAGGAAGCGTTTGAGGAACAGGGCGTCACGGTCGACATTAACACCACGTCGCACCTGCCGCATGACAATGGCGCGTACCGCAGATCGAGACAGACGGCAGCGGCGCTAATGAAGTCGATGCCAGATGCGCTGATAGACGTGCATCGCGACGGCATACCTAATCCTGATGAATACATAACGACCGTCAATGGCGAGAACACGGTCAAGGTAAGGCTGCTTGTAGGGCGCTCGAACCAGAACAGCGCGGCGAATAAAGACTTTGCAAAACAGATCAAGGCCGTCGCCGACGAACAGTATCCCGGACTGGTGAAGGACATATTCATCGGCAAGGGCAGCTATAACCAGGATCTGTCGCCCAGGTCGATACTGTTGGAGTTCGGCACGCATACGACGAGCAAGGAGCGCGCGCAGAAGGCAACAAGCATGATCGCTACGGCGATGACGTCGGTGCTGTACGGTCAGGCCGCCAACGGACAAAGCGGCGCGAACACAGGCGCGGCCGAGCAGCAAAAAAACGGCGGTGTTGGCACAGGGATACTGTGGATAGTGTTGTTCGTGGTCGTAGCCGCACTAGCATACGCATTCCTGGCTACAGGTTCTGGCAAAGGCATGATTGAGAAGTTGAAGAGGAACACGAGCGAGATAACAGGGGGCTTGATAGGAAAGAAGTCCGACGAGTATAATAATAGAGACGACGACAGCCGCAGCCCACAATAACCCATTATACTATGGGCCGCCAGGATTTTCCGCGTCATTCGTGAAAATCGAGGAAAATCCTGGTGGTCTGTGATATGTCCGCCCAAAGCAGCCCTCGTCCGTCACAGTCTATCTGCCATAAGGAGGAACCACCAATGCCTGCGCAGATATGGGCCCACCGCGGCGATTCATCCAATGCGCCTGAAAATACCCTTCCAGCATTTCAGCAAGCTATAGACGCCGGCGCGGACGGTATTGAGCTGGATGTCCAGCGCACCTCCGACGGTGTGGTCGTGGTAGCGCACGACGACACTATCAGCCGCGTCAGCAACGGTGTCGGCGAGGTGGCGAAACTGCCGCTTGCGGAGCTGCGC
Organism: Oscillospiraceae bacterium; assembly: GCA_031266295.1. Lineage (GTDB taxonomy): Bacteria > Bacillota > Clostridia > Christensenellales > Aristaeellaceae > BNUH01. The sequence goes on from JAISBH010000173.1 coordinate 17,071, forward strand.
AAGTATGATTTCTCAAAGGTCAAGGATGGTTTCAAGAGCACGGTCATACCTACGCTGGAAGAAACGCTGCGCTTGGTCGAGCCGTCCTCGCTCCAGCTGAACGTAGAACTTAAGAGAGGACGTCAAGCTGACGAAGGCCTCGCACCCGCGGCGTTGGCGTTGGTGCATTCGTTTGGCATGATGAGCCGGGTTGTGTTTTCGTCGTTTGATCTGCCTATGCTGGAACAGGCACGCTTGCTGGAACCCGATGCGCGTCTTGGCATATTGTTCGACCTTCGCCAACGCGCGCCATGGGATTTCGCTAAAACTATTCGCGCAGAAGCCATGCACGGACCGCTAGCGCGCGCTCGGCTGGCAGACTTCATTGCACACTGCCATGACTCAAAGCTGCTGGTGCGGTTATGGACAGTCGACGCGCCGACCGCGATTGAGCGAACGATCCGAGGCGGGGTTGACGGCGTTATAACGAACAGGCCGAGCCTGGCGCTTAAGATACGGGATGCGATAACGAACATAGTTGAGTAGGATTCAGACAATCTATCGTGCAGGCCAGTGGTCTGTTTATATTAACGGGCTGCTGGTCTATATCTTCCGAAACCGCGCGTCGGTCTGTTCTGCCCTATGGTGTCTTCCGTGCCTTGCCCACGACCAACAATCCGACCAAAGCCACCGCGCTGCCCCAGCCCATCAGAGGATACGCAACACCGATCAGTCGGCTGAACCCTATCACACCCGCGCCGACTACCAGCAGCGCTGCCGTTAAATATCCCGCCCACTCCGGTATATGGAACCTCCCGTTAGGTTCCAGTCGCGCAATCAACTGAGCCAACGATCGGATCAGTGCCGTCAGCGTCGTCATCATTGCTATCAACAGCGTCGCCGTCGCCAGCAACGCCGCCGGGATCGAACCTCTTGCCAGAATCAACATAGGCAACGGCGCATACTCCACCCTCGCAATATGAGGCATCAGCGTCGCGTTTGCCGCCGCCAGCAGTCCGCCTATCATCGGAATAAACCACATCGCCGTTTTCCTATGATACTCTGCGTCCGACCGCGACGCGATCTCGCTGAGTATCCCGCAGCACAGTGTCACATTCAGGCACGCGTAACCTACCGCAAGCGGCAAAGTCGGCAGCCACGATACAACTGGATGCGCAGCCTGCAAGCTCACGTACTCCCGTCCCCGCCATGCGATTACTAAGTACAACAATCCGCACACCGGCAGCAAAAACCCGCCGCCCGTCGCCAGCGCATGCACGCCGCGCCGCGCCCATATCACGCCTAATATCACAGCTGCACCCAACCCCAATTCGTAAGCGTGAGGAATCGTCATTGATATAGCTGCAATCTCGCCTACGCCGCTGACCATCGCACCCGCCGTGATCAGCATCAACAGCGCATACATTGCCGCGAACAACTTGCCCGCCGCGCCTCCCAGCACATTTGTACACAATTGCGCAAATGATCCGGCGCCCGTTCGTGCTGACAGCCGCATTATCCCGAATACGAGCACGCCGAACGTCAGCGTCGCAACCGCCACGCCCACCCACGACCACGCGCCATATCTAGTAAAGAATACCATTACCTCGCGGCCTGACGCGAACCCCGCGCCGACCACTGTCGCTAATATGGCAAGCGCGGTTTGCGCCGCGCTAGGCGGCGCGTTTCGCGCGCATCGTTTAGGCATAATGCTCGCCCCCTCGCATGAGGATATGCGCTGCGCTCCGAATTCCATGCGGCTGCGATGATTTATTCCACAGGTTTTAAAAACCTTATAGGAAATGCTGTCAGAACGGCGCTTTCCGCGTTTATAGAGATGTACGGACCCGCTAATATTGAGGCGAGAGAGCAGGGTATTGAAGATATAGTGGCGAAAGTAATCTAGACGGTTGAATATAAATTTTAACGGAGGAACACTATGAATTGGCAAGGCAGGATGAAGGCGCTGACATTTAGCTACGACGACGGGATCGAACAGGACGTCCGCCTAATCGACATATTCAACAGATATGGCATGAAGTGTACGTTCAACCTGAACAGCGGGCAAGCGTCACCCACTAGCAGTTGGGTGCGCAACGGCGTGACAATCAGGCGCATCGACGCGTCGCGCTACGCGGCAGTATATCGCGGCCATGAACCAGCGTGCCATACGCTGACCCATCCGCACCTGGAGAATGAAACGGATGATGAGATCGACCTGCAACTGCGTGGCGACAAGGCTAACCTGGAGAAATGGTTCGGCGTGACCGTTCAAGGTATGGCATACCCGTTCGGCACATATGACGACCGAGTGCTCCGGATCGTCGTGGCAAACGGTCTTCAATATGCTCGCACGGTGATATCCACACGCTCGTTCAACCTACCGGCAGACTTACTACGCCTCCCGGCGACATGCCACCACAAAGATCCGGCGCTGCCTGAATTGATTGATCGTTTCCTTGCGCTAACACCTGAACAACCGGCGCTGTTCTACATCTGGGGCCACAGTTACGAGTTCGACACAGACAATAATTGGCAGGTCATTGATGATGCGTGCAAGGCGCTGTCGGGGCGTGAGGATATCTTCTACTGCACGAACGCGGAAGCGCTGTTGGGTTGAGGCGTGGCATACATGAAAAAGGCTGCTGCGGCAGCCTCAAATTCATAATATCGGTAAATCATAAACGGTGCTGTTAATCGACCAACTAGATGCGATGCCACTGTTTGCCGCCGGCGACCGCAGCCGTCTTAGCCGATATTGGCACGGTGCGACTGAACGCGGCCTTGATCTCGGGCATGGCCTTCATCGCGGTCTCGTAACCGATGTCGACGAATTCATCCATGTTTTCGAACGAGAATACGCCGTTCCCGGGCGGGAGTATCACGTCGAGCACATATGTGGCATGGCGACGCTGCTGGCGCTCGAGCTGTTTGCTGACCGTATTAATCATTCTACGCACGATTCCCACTACGTCGTCTGGGGTGGAAACGTCCTCGCCCTCGACGTTCAGGCCGACTCCCATCACGCGATCCGCGCCCATGCTGCATACCGCTGATACGGGCAGATTCATCAGCACACCGCCGTCTACCAGCATCTCGTTTTGCCGCATCTTGGGCGTGAACACGATCGGCATGGATATTGAGGCGCGCACAGCCTCCGACAGCGGCACGTCGAGCTCCCAATGCTCCAGTCCACGCTTGGCAGGTGGCCGCGACGCGTACAGCACCAGCTCACTCGACACGATATCGACGGCCGGTATGACCAGAGGCATCCGCGCGTCGCGGATTGCCGTGCTCTCCAGGTGATCGTCCATCAGCCGCTCCAATCGATTGCCCTTGAATACGCCCAAGTATTCCAGCTGCCTATGTGCGGCCCAGCGCCCGACCATCTTTAGTATACCGCTGACATTAAGGTCCAGCAGCTTTGGGCCTAACTGGTGTACGTCCGCAAACAGTTCTTCAACGTCGGATAACTTGCCGCGCCACGCGTACTCCGCCGCGACTATCGCTCCGGCGCTGGTGCCGCTTATCACCTCAGGGAGCAAGCTGGCTTCGGTCAACGCGCGCAGCACACCCAGATGCGCAGCGCCTAACGCTCCACCCCCCTGTAAAGCTAAACCAAACATGACACACCTCCACCTTGCACGTCGGATAAAGACTATGCGAGGGGTGTGGGCGTCATGACGGGGGTGGGCGTTTAGATGGTTTATACTATATATGTTTTGTGGCCGCGACGTTCATGGTCGATTGCAAGGCAAATACCCTACCCGAGGATGGAAGAACGGGTAAAAAAGAGTGGCTCAAGAGGAACGCATGTTGTAAAACGTCGGTAGCGGCCAAACAAGATACAAGGAGTCGCCATCATGAGCCAGGAACAGGATACCATAAAACGCTGCGAATTCAACCACTTGAGTGAAGCCGAGCGCAAACTTATAGAAAAGCATCGGTGAGGCGGAATGAGCATCCACGCCATAGAAAAGTGTCCGTATTGGGACAGGCATACTATCCGGCGTGAACTTCCACGCTTCTTTTCAACCACCATATCTCCATGTGTTGCACTTGATATGATAACCTGTCCTATGACCATAAAGCAGGTATTCGCCATGGCGCACGATGATGAGCTGCCGCGCAAGAATTCAGCCCTCAAGATGAAGGCTGCGGGTGGCAAGGAAGGCGAGCGCATGCCGCTAACAATCGAACAAACGCTAAACCTCGCGCATACGCGAAGGCACATCCGTTAAGGTTGATGCTGCTTGTCATGCTCTATACGAGGGTTAGGTGCGGGGAATGCCTGCGCTGCGCTGGGATGATATATCAGGCGGCGTGGCGCACATAAGACGCGTCGTGACATTTTCTGTTAGCGGCAAGCCTATTGTAGGACATCCTAAGACGGACGCTGGTAAGTGCGATATGCCGATCATCCCGGAACTGCACGAAGTCCTAAGCGGGCGCGGCGAAGGATACCTTATCCAAGGCAAGTCAAGCGACGCACCTATGTGCAAGTCAACCTTTGACCATAAGTGGAGAGTTCTTCAAGATGATACCACTGCGCTAGCGGGCGCCACGCCGAATGTGCTGCGCTACACATCCCTTAAGCCGTTGCACCGCACCGGAGTCGATCCCGCCACACAGTCCTACCTCATGGGGCATGAGGACTACATTATCACGGCTAACTGCTACACCGAAATTGAATGCGAAGATATTGAGGAGGCGCGGGAAAAAATGAACGGATTGTTGCCAATGCTGTCAGTGGCAACAAGGAAGCCTTAATCAAAGCATAGCCCCCCACATATAGCAACCTACATGCGGGGGGAATCTCAATATCTTCTGGTGCGCCATCAGGGACTCGAACCCGGGACACCCTGATTAAGAGTCAGGTGCTCTACCAACTGAGCTAATGGCGCGCGTAATTCAATATAGAAAAGAATATCACATTGAAATCCGATTGTCAAGCGAAAATCCGGGACTTCCCGGGGCATGTTCACGAAAAATCCAACTATAATTAGTACATAA
>JAISBH010000202.1 GCA_031266295.1 Oscillospiraceae bacterium
ACCGTCGTCGGCGCGATGATGCACTTCAGGTCGTGGTAGGTCTGGATCAAGCCTTCGGTCTCGGATACGGACTTGTCCCGCAGATCGTCGCCGTAAGCGATCTTGACCAGCTCCAGCTTAGCGTACTTGGGATCCTCAAGCGCCTTCTGCATCTCGGCGATCCAGGCGTTCTGGTTGGTGGCCTGCGCTGTGGCGGACAGAATCGCGAACTGGCCTTCGCCGCCGCAGATATCGTACGCCGCCTCAACGAGCGTCTGGCCGATCTTCACGGTGTCGGCCTGGTTGGCGAACGTCTGGCGCGACGCGACGTTCGTGTTGCTGTCAACCGCGACGACCGCCACGCCCGCGTTTATCGCGCGGGTCAGCGCGAACTCCAGCGCGTCGGGATCGTTGGCCGCGATGGCGATGCCGCTGATCTCCTGCGCGAGCAGTTCCTCGATCATTGCGATCTGATCTTCCGCCGTAATGTTGGCCGGAGCCTTTACCACGCAGGGGATGTCCAGTTCTTCGCAGGCTTCCTCGAAGCCAGCGGCTTCGCGGTCATTGTATGGGTTGCCGGTCGACTTGACGATGATGGCATATGTCTCAGCCATTGCCGCGCCTGCGAAGAGCGTCAGCGCCATCGCCATGGCCAGCGCGAGCGCCAGCCACTTTCTGTTCTTGGTCATGCTATGTCCTCCTTGACGATTATGTTTTCTCGTTTTGCGAAAAACCCCTATTCCTTTTATGTTTTCGCGGACGCCGGAACGGTCGGTCTCCTGCCCTTAACAAGCGAACCCAAGCGCATCTCCGGTATCGCGACGGCCAGCACCAGCAGTCCGCCCACGACCATCATCAATACCTGTGTGTTGATGTTGATCAGCCCCAAACCATACCTCAGCAGCCCCACTATGAATATCGATATCAGCACGCCGCCCATCCGGCCCTTGCCCCCGGCCGTCGATACGCCGCCCAGCACGACCATTGCGATTACATCCATCTCATACGCGTTGGCCACGTTGGGCCGGGTCGAACCCATCCTGCTGGTCAGAAATAACGCCGTAACCGCCGCCATTAACCCGTTCAGCGTGAAATTGGTGAATATGATACGATCAACATTGATGCCGGAGAAGCGGCACGCCAGTTTGTTCTTTCCGACAGCGTAGACCGTGCGCCCGTAATTCGTCTTGTGCAGCAGGAACGCGAATACTAAAAACAGGATGAAGAACGCCGCCATCATTATCGGGAACGCGCCCGCGTAACCCCAGCCCAGGTTCGGATACCATGACGGAAACTTGCCCGCCGCCTTATCCTCCAATATTATCAGCGCGATTCCACGGTAGATGATCTGCGTAGCCAGCGTGACTATCATTGGCGCAAGCTCGCTGAACTTCACGAGTATCAGCCCGTTGAGCGCGCCGCACGCCGCCCCCGTCAGCAGGCATATGATCATCGCCAGCGGCATCGGCACGCCCGCTCCGGCGTTGTACGACACGGCCATCACGACCGACGACAGCGCGACGGTGGACGCAACCGATATATCGATATAACCGGTCAGTATCACCAGCGTCATCGACATCGCCAGAAAACCTTTGTCCAGGAACAGGTTCGTCGCGTCAAGCAGCTTGCCCCACTTGTAGTATGGCGAGATACTGAAGTTGAGCGCGTTCGTCAGCGCGAGTATTATCAGCAGCATTATCTCCCAGCTGTAGCGCGACAGCAGCGAGCGCGCGCCCTTCGCCAGCGGTGAACTGTCGCCGCTCGGATCAATGGAGTTTATCAGCATCTTACCGCCCCCTATATATGCCGCGCGGCAAGCACGCGCCAGTCGCCGCGCCGCTTCACGACCGTGTTCAGCAGCACCGCGCCCAGTATGATCATGCCCTGAATGAAGCTCTTGCTGAACTCGGACACGCTGGAGATCAGCGGCAGCGCGTTATTGATTATGCCTATCAGCATAGTACCCAGCAGCACGCCCGCCACCTTGCCCGATCCGCCGTTGATGGATACGCCGCCGATCACGCACGCCGCAATGATATTCACCTCATAACCAATAGCGGTGTCCGGCTGCGCAGACGCGAACTTGGCCACCCACAACACGCCCGCCAGCCCCGCCAATCCGCCCATCACGATATATGCCAGCCACACCGCCCGGTCTCCCGATATACCGGATATCCGCGCGGCGTCCGCATTGCTGCCGACCGCGTAGAACCTGCGCCCGACCCGCGTTGAACTCAAAACATACTGCGCGATTAGCATCACGACGATCGCTATTAGCACCAGGTTGTTGATCCATAGCGTGGAACCCGTCGCTATCGCCTTGAAACCCTCGGGCATCTGGTGCGCGCTGACCCACTTCCCGCCTGATATCAGGAACACCGCGCCCCTGAACACGTAGCACATACCCAGCGACGCGATGATGGGCAGCACATGCACCTTCGCGACCAACACGCCTACGATCGCGCCCAATACGATACCGATGGCAAGCCCTTCCAGCATGGCGATCAGCGGATGCAGCGTTGGTACGGCGGCGACGTGCAGCGCCACGACCATCCCGGTAAACGCGATGTTCGCGCCTATCGACAGGTCTATACCGCCGGTCAGTATCACGACGAACATACCGACCGAGAGCACCGCGATGATGGCCGTATTCGTCAGCAGGTTGGAGACATTCTTAGGCGTCAGGAACGCGCTGTTAGACATCTGCACAATTATTATCAGCGCCGCGATGAATAGCAGCAGCCCCAGTTCGCGGAAGCTGTCCAGGCGTATCCGGCTTAGGATCGCGGGACGGCGCTGCGGCGCGGTATTGGTCACGCTATCACCTCTGTTCTGGCCGTCATAGACGCCCTGAGTATCTCTTCCTGAGTGGTCCCGGCGGCGTCGAACACCCGCGCGACGCGGCCCTCCCGCATCACGATTATGCGGTCGCTCATGCCCAGCGCCTCCGGCATCTCGGATGAGACCATCAGTATGCCGATGCCTTGCGCGGTCAGATCGCGCATTATCTCGTATATAGCGTGCTTCGCGCCGACGTCCACGCCCTTGGTCGGTTCGTCTAACATCATGAATTTCAGCTGGCCCGCCAGCAGCTTGGCGACGATGACCTTCTGCTGATTGCCGCCGGAGAGGGATGAAACAAAGTCCTGCAGGCTGGAACGTTTCACGTTGAGCAGATTGGATAGCCGGTGAGCCGTATCCCGCTCCTTGACGGGGAGGGGAACTCCGGCGCGCGAGTGCTGCTTTAGTGTGGACAGCGTGATGTTGCGCAGTATGGACCAATCAAGTATCAGTCCCTGTTTCTGCCTATCCTCGGGGAGATAACCTATGCCAAGCGCGATGGCCTCTCCTGGCGATCTGGGCCGCACCGGCTTGCCCTGATAATACAGCCGCCCCGCGTTGAACGGCCAATACCCGCATATCGCCTGGCAAACCTCGCTGCGGCCCGCTCCGACCAAGCCCGACAGAGCGACAATCTCTCCCTCGTTCACGCTGAACCCAACGTCCGCAAAGTATCCGGTCTTGCTCAGTCCCTCGCAACGGAAAACCTCTTTGCCTATCCCATTCCTCTTTGATGGATACAGCTGCGTCAGCTCGCGCCCGACCATCGAGTAAATCAACTTATCCTGGCTGATTTCATCCACGTTCCATGTGCCGATATACCGGCTGTCCCGCAGCACGGTCACGCGCCCGGCGACGCGGTACATATCCTCAAACCTGTGCGATATAAATATGATACCCTTGCCCTCGTCCCGCAGCTGCAGCGTAATTCGGTACAGCTCCTCGCTCTCGCGGCGGGTCAGCGCGGCGGTGGGTTCATCCATTATGATGATGCGCGCGTTGATGGACAGCGCCTTCGCGATCTCTACGATCTGCTGCCGCGCGACGCTAAGAGTGCCCATAACCGCCTTTGGATCCACGTCCGCGCCCAGCTGTGTCAAATATTGACCGGACAGCTCGCGCATCCGTTTCCAGTTGAGTTTTTTCGTGCGCGAATCGATTATCTCATGCCCGACAAAGATGTTCTCCGTAACTGACAGGTCGGGGTAGCAGGTGACATGCTGGTATATGGCGGCTATCCCGGCGTCGGCGGCTTCTCGCGGCTCGTTGAAGCGGACGTTTCGCCCGTCGATCTTCATTTCGCCCGCGTCTGGTTTATGCACGCCCGTGATTATCTTGATGAACGTGGACTTGCCCGCACCGTTCTCGCCCATCAGCGCGTGCACCTCGCCCGCCTTCAGCGTGAAGCGTACGTCGTCCAGCGCACGCACGCCGGGGAAGGTCTTTGTGACTCCCGTCAGTTCCAATAACAATTCGCCCATATGCGCACCCGCTTTTATCACGTTTGGTGAGGCGCTTTCGCCACGCGTATAGTTTATTATAATACAAATTGTGAAGTTTGACAATGCATAAAATACCGGAAGAATACGCGCGGTCGTCCGCTATGGTTTGACCGCGCCGTGCATGGCTTCATAAACCGCTTCGGCGGTCCTCCTGTTCATACCGGGCACAAGGGTTAGTTCTTCCTCCG
>JAISBH010000247.1 GCA_031266295.1 Oscillospiraceae bacterium
CGGCCAATCAGTTATGTTCTGATACTCAATCTCGTAACGTAACCGACAACCCTCATCGCCCCCCTAGGGGGAGATGTCGCCGCAGCGACAGAGGGGGTTTTCCCGACGGCGGCAATCTCACATTTGGAATCGCAATGACCTGTACCCGCGCGTTGCAAAAAAACCATTATTGTGATACTATACCTCATATTACTAAGAGCTTCCCATCCTCGCCCGCCTTAGCGAGCGACGAAAATCCATCGCGAATCCGCGAAAACTCTTAGAGATACGGGGTATGTCCCAGATGAATCTCACGCGGGGGAGTATCATTGACGGATAGCGCGGCGGGCCGCATATTCGACATACAGCGGTTCTCGATACACGACGGGCCTGGCATCCGCACCACCGTATTCCTGAAGGGCTGCCCGCTTGGCTGCAGATGGTGTCATAACCCTGAGTCAAAATCGGCGGATTCGCAGATCGCTTATTACCCAGGAATGTGCGTTGGCTGCCGTGCGTGCGTCGAGGCGTGTCCGAACGGCTGCCACCAGTTCGCCGGCGGCACGCACGGATACAATCGCACAGAGTGCACGGTATGCGGCGCGTGCGCCGAGGCGTGCCGGGCCGAGTCGCTGACGATCATAGGCCGGGAGATCACGGTTGAGGCCGCGCTGGCCGAGGTTATGAGGGATCGCGTATTCTACGAAACGTCGGGCGGAGGCGTCACGCTGTCCGGAGGCGAGCCGTTCTCTCAGCCCTCGTTCACACGCGCGCTGCTTGAGCTGTGCAAGCGAGAGGGTTTACATACCTGCGTTGAGACATGCGGATTCGTCGGACGGGCCGTGCTGGAATCGTGCGCGCCGTTCGTCGACCTGTTCCTGTTCGACGTGAAGGACACCGACCACGCACGGCATAAGCTAAACACGGGCGCGCCGCTGGAACCGATACTGGATAACCTGCGATTCCTGGACGATTATGGCAAACGGATCGTACTGCGCTGCCCGATCATACCGGGGATCAACGACGACGAAGCGCACTTCAGACGCGTCGCCGAACTGGCGAACGAGCTGCGTCATGCCGAACGCGTCGACGTGGAACCGTATCACCCGCTGGGGTTGAGCAAGTCCGCCGCGATAGGCGCGCCGGTATTGTTCGACCTGAACGAGACGCCCGGCGGAGATACCGTCCGGATGTGGGTGGCGGCAATTCAGCGCCATACCTCAACGCCGGTAGCGGAGTGACAAACTATACTATACCATATATAGTGGAACGATGTATAAGGAAACAATACTGACATGAAGATGACACTGAGATGGTTCCCGTACGGCGACGACAGCGTTACCCTGGAGCAGATACGCCAGATACCCGGCGTCAGCGGCGTGGCGAGCTGCCTGCCAAAGATTCCCGTCGGCGACGAGTGGACTAAGGACGCCGTCGCGGCGCTCAAGTCCATCGTCGCCTCCTCCGGTCTGGAGATGGAGGTAATCGAGTCCGTCAATATCCATGAGGATATCAAGAAGGGTCTGCCGACGAGGGATCGCTATATCGACAACTATATCAAGACGATCCGCAACCTGGGCGAGCGCGGCGTGCGCTGCCTGTGTTACAACTTCATGCCCGTGATGGATTGGGCGCGCAGTGATCTGGCTAAGCCGCTGCTCGACGGCTCCACGGTTATGTCGTACGAACACGACGCGGTCGTTAAGATGAACCCCGAATCCATCGCGAAGTCGATGACGGGCAAGTCGCGCGGCTACTCCCTGCCCGGCTGGGAACCGGAACGTCTCAGCGTGATGGCCGCCGATATTGAGTTCTACAAGCGCTTCAGCCAGGAGCGGTACTGGGCTAACATCAAGTATTTCTTGGACGCGGTGATCCCCGCCGCCGAATCCGCCGACGTGCGCATGGCTATCCATCCCGACGATCCGCCGTGGCCGCTATTCGATCTGCCCAAGGTAGTCACGGACGCCGCAAGCATCCGTAAGTTCCTCGCGCTGAACGACAGTCCGTACAACGGGCTGACGTTCTGCACGGGCAGCCTGGGCGTCAACGAGGCGAACGACCTGCCCGCGATGATACGCGAGTTCGGCGGGCGCATCCACTTCGCGCACATCCGCAACGTTAAGAAGCTGGGCAAGAAGGACTTCGACGAATGCGCGCACTTGAGCCGCGAAGGCAGCCTCGATATGTTCGAGATCGTAAAGGCGCTGTATGAATCGGCATTTGACACGGACTTCCCCGGATACGTCCGCCCCGACCACGGCCGGATGATATGGGGCGAACAGGCGAGGCCAGGTTACGGGTTGTACGACCGCGCGCTGGGAGTGACATACATCGAGGGATTGTGGGAAGCCTTTGAGAAGATGAAGTCTTGATGGATTCATGGTATGAGGATTAGTATACGGTTAAGATTGGAGTAGAACCAATGCTGACATTGAACAGGGATTCGCTGAAGAATCGTGAAGACTGGGGGGCGGCGGGCGTCGCCGTGCCTTCGTTTGACGTGGGTAGGATGGCCGCCGAGACCCGCGAGTCACCGGTGTGGATTCACTTCGGCGCGGGGAATATATTCCGAGGGTACATAGCCGCGCTTCAACAGCGGCTGATCGAGAGCGGCAGCGCGTCCAGCGGGATCGTCGCGGCCGAGACGTTCGACGGCGAGATTATCGAGAAGATATACAAGCCGCACGACTCGCTGACGCTGCTGGTAAGCCTGATGCCCGACGGACAGATGAAGAAGGAGATAATCGCGTCGATAGCGTACGGCGTGACGGCGGCCAGTCCGGATGGATTGACGGAGCTAAAGCGACTCTTCGCGAAACCATCACTTCAGATGGTCAGCTACACGATCACCGAGAAGGGATACGCGCTGACCGACATCAATGGCAAGCCGCTGCCCATATTCGCCGCTGACGCTAAGTCGGGACCCTCCGGCGCGAGGCACGCTATGTCCATCACCGCCGCGCTGCTGCTGGAGCGTTACAACGCGGGCGCGTTCCCCATCGCGCTGGTCAGCATGGATAACTGCAGCCACAACGGCGAGAAGCTGCAATCCGCAGTGTGGACGGTCGCCGACGCGTGGAGGGAGAACGGCTTTGTCTGCGACGGGTTCATCCAGTATCTTCATGACGAATCCAAGGTATCCTTCCCGTGGAGCATGATCGACAAGATCACGCCGCGCCCCGACGCGCAGGTGCAGGCCGCGCTGACCGAGGCGGGCATAGGCGGGATGGACGTCGTTGTGACGGGCAAGTCCACCTACATCGCGCCCTTCGTCAACGCGGAGTCGCCGCAGTATCTCGTCGTCGAGGACAGATTCCCGAACGGCCGTCCTCCGCTGGAGAATGCCGGCGTCTACATGACCGACCGGGACACGGTCAACCGTACCGAGACGATGAAGGTCACTACGTGTCTCAATCCTCTGCATACCGCGCTGGCCGTGTTCGGCTGCCTTCTGGGCTATGAGCGCATCAGCGCCGAAATGGGAGATGCCGACCTGAAGAGGCTGGTCGAGCGCATAGGATATCAGGAGGGGATGCCCGTCGTAGTCGATCCGGGCATCATCAGTCCGCGCGCGTTCATCAAGGAGGTCGTCGAGGAACGGTTCCCCAATCCACTCATGCCGGACACGCCCCAGCGTATCGCGACCGACACCAGCCAGAAGATACCCATCCGATTCGGCGAGACGATCAAGCGTTACATCGCGTCCGACGATCTTGACGTTTCATCGCTGGAGTGCATACCGCTTGTGCTGGCGGCGTGGGCGCGTTATCTGTTGGGCGTGGGCGACGACGGACAGCCTATGTCCATCAGTCCTGACCCGATGCTGGATATGCTGAAATCCCAACTCGCCGGCGTTGAGCCGGGCAATCCATCCTCCTACAGCGGACAGCTGCGCCCCATGCTCGCCAACGCCCATATATTCGGCGCGGACTTGGTCGAGGCGGGATTGGCCGACAAGGTGGAGGGATTCTTTATCGAGATGCTGCGGGGTCAGGGAGCGGTCAGGGCCGCGCTGCATAGGGTGGCGGGCGAACGGGCGTTGGATTGAGGGTTGAAACTGCAATTAAGGTGTGCTATAATTGCAATTGGGTTACTTTGGGAGCGGCTGGAGATGTTACGGGGGAGTGGGCGCCTTGCGCGCGGGGCGTGGATTGAGACGATTTTGAGCAAATTCACCAAAAGGTTCCTCTAAGTCGCCTCGCGCGCGCGAGGCGTAGATTGAGACGTCATGAGATACCCAGCATCGTCAATAACGATTATGTCGCCTCGTGCGCGCGAGGCGTAGATTGAGACTCCATTGATGTGGTGTACAATTTTGTATGCACATTGTCGCCTCGCGCGCTCGAGGCGTAGATTGAGACAGCAATCCACAAATTAGGTATTTTGCCATCAACGTCGCCTCGCGCGTGCGAGGCGTAGATTGAGACAGTTAGGCATCAACAAACAAACCGTCTGCGAATGGGGTCGCCTCGCTCGCGCGAGGCGTAGATTGAGACTCTGACCCCGTGCAATATACCAACATGTCCTCGATGT
>JAISBH010000060.1 GCA_031266295.1 Oscillospiraceae bacterium
AGCCTGGTCAGGATTCGAAAGGGCGGATAGCCCTTCGCAGGGTCCGGGACAGAGTCCCGAAACCCCCGTTTCACCCCCCATCGGGGGGAAGGGGGGCGTCCCTCGTTCCCCCGTTCCAATCCTGCGCCCCGCCAGTGAAATAGCGTAATGGAATAGTCAACTTACACCATAGTGGCGGGGCGCCAGTAATTTGAAGCGCATTCGATCCGCAGATCGAACAGCGTCCCGCCGCAGCGGACAGCCGGATGCTGCGTTACGCAATATAGATGTTGCATTGCGCAACGCTGCGCTTGGGTTGCGTCGCGTAACCCTCGGTTGTCCGCTGCGGCGGGACGCTGTTTGATCTGCGGATCAAATGCGCTTTAAGTTACTGGCGCCCCGCCACTATGATGTAAGATGACTATTGCCTTATAGTATTTTCGCTGGCGGGGCGCGGGAGTAAAGGCTTCGATTTCAACGTGATAACTGACACGATGCGTTGGGGAACGCCCCCCGTCCCCCCGAAGGGGGGTGCATGGGAGTTTCGGGACTCTGTCCCGGACCCTGCGAAGGGCTGTCCGCCCTTTCGAATCCTGACCAGGCTTCGCCTGGACCATCGTGATACACATTCCATCGGCTTCGGACTGCCGGTTGTACCTGGATAGTCTGTTCCGGAACGCAACTCGTACCCCCGTTCTCTCGTTCCAAGCCCGGGGGAGGTCGGGAGGGGGACGTCAGTCACCTTCCCGAAGGCGCGGATGCGCCGCCGTCCCGGACCCTGCGAAGGGCTATCCGCCCTTTCGAATCCTGACCAGGCTTCGCCTGGACCATCGTGATACACATTCCATCGGCTTCGGACTGCCGGTTGTACCTGGATAGTCTATCTCGTAACGCAACCCGTCCCTCCAGCCCTCATCGCCCCCCTAGGGGGAGATGTCGCCGCAGCGACAGAGGGGGTTCCCCCGGGGGGATGTCGTAAGGGAGACGTGAGCTGAGCGTAGCGCGACCCGTGCCAAGTGCACCCAAATATTCTCCCCTCCTCAAGCATATAGTCCACTATTCACGCTTGAGGAGAGATGCCTTATGCCTTTAACCGCGCTCAACCGGTACAATTTCCACGAAACCACATACAACAACCCTGAGCCCGCTCTGGTCGAGTTCTACTCGCCGCATTGCTCTTACTGTCGTATGCTCACCCCTGTTCTGGAAGATATCCAAAGATCATTCGGCGACGCCAAACGCCTGTACAGCGTCAACATCGACGAGGAACGCGAACTGGCGGAAGCCTACCGCGTCCGCTCCGTCCCCACTACTGTCCTCATAAAACGCGGCACGGCCGCCGTCACCTGCCTGGGATGCATGACTAAGGAACAAGTCCTGCAGAT
This sequence comes from Oscillospiraceae bacterium, assembly GCA_031266295.1. GTDB lineage: Bacteria > Bacillota > Clostridia > Christensenellales > Aristaeellaceae > BNUH01. The sequence goes on from JAISBH010000060.1 coordinate 1,365, forward strand.
GTGGGATATCGCGCGTTAACCCCGCTCCGCCCAGATCAGCATCTCCGTCAGCATCAGGAATGCCAAGCCCTGCCCATATGCGGTGGGGCCTTGCTTTATCCTCTTATAATGCTCTAAATCATGGCCCATGCCCGTGCCTCCCGACACACCCATCACGGTCCCATCCGGCGCAATCTTCCGCAGTACAGCCTCCGCAGCCTTGCGTGCCATATCCTCGTAGACCTCGCTGACGAACCCGCGTCTTACCCCCTTCAATACCCCGAACGCTATAGCCGCCGTCGCCGCCGTCTCCTCGTACGTCTCCTCAACGTCCAGCAGCGTAGTAAACATCCCGCTCTCCCGCTGCAGCTTCCATAACCCTGTGACTTGATCACGCAGCGCCTCGTCAACGTACCTCCATGACGCGTCTCGCTCGGGCAGCGCGTCCAGCATCTCCGCTGCCGCCGCCGTAAACCACGCGTTCCCTCGTGCCCAGTACGCCCCCGCGAACGAGTGCCTCATATCGAATGTCCAGCCATGCGTCCACAACCCCGTGCGCCTGTCCTGCAAATACTTAATGTGAATGAGGAACTGATACTTCGCGTCCTCAACCCATTCAGCCCGGCCCAGCACCTGCCCAGCCTTCAGAAGGAACAGCACGGTCATGAACAGCGTATCAGCCCACAACTGCTGATAGTGCTTGTTCCAGATCGTTATGTGCTGCAGCCCCCCGAACTCAGTGCGCGGCATCGACGTATGAACCCACTCCGCCCAGGATTCGATGTGAGGCAGCCACTCCGGATTGCGCGCCTTGTCATACATGCACGTCAGCGCGAGCATCGGCGCGACGCTGTTTACATTGCGGTGCGGCGCGGGTTTGGCCAACATATGGCTATACCAGTCAGTCATGTACTCCAGTATGGTTTGATCACCCGTCTGCACGTACGTCTTCCACATGCCGTACAGCGCGACTCCCGTCGGCCACTCCCAATTGCTCATCGTTAGATGACCGGTATTCGCGTCTGTTTCCTCGACGTCGCGGCGAAGCATGTTCAGCACGAGGTTCGCGGTTTTTGTCAGCTCGGATTGACTCCAATTCCATGCCATGGCTGCGCTCTCCTTGCATAAATAAGGGCGGCATAACGCCGCCCCGCAAATCTTGTTCCTTACTCGCCGATGGTGTACTTGGTTTCGACGACCTTCGTGATATCCGACGGTTCATATGGCGCGCGTCCGGCCGCTATGTCGGGCAGCACTGTGGACAGCCCGTTCTTATAGGCCTCAAGCCGCTCGTCCATTACTGCCTGATAACCCGCGTCCTTGTACTCCTGCACATATTGTTCGTACAGCGCGTCGAATTCCGCTGGATCGCACTTGACCAGCGCGGTAGCGTACTCGACAAACTTCGCCTTCAGATCGCCCGCGTACTCGCTGACGGAGTCGATATTCACCGAGAAGAACGGATCGACATACAGCAGACCATCGTTGGCATAGGCCTTGAGTATGTAATAGTTATCGATCAGTTCCTGGGTGAGGTCCTGCGGCAGGCCCTTTGGCGCGATGGACTCGATGGTCTGCTCGATCGTGCCGACCGTGCGAACCTCTACCACTATGCACCAGTAGTCCTTGTTATTGCCGTAGCCCATCCAGTAATCGCCCTGATAGCCGCCCACAACCTCCGGCAGCCCGTCGGCGTTCAGGTTATACGTCTCACCCTCTACGCCGTTCTGCATGTAGAACAGCACGTCCGGCTGAGCCATCCATTCCATGTACAGCCACGCGGCCTTCAGTTCATCCTCGCTGGCCTTGCTGGAGAATCCTACGAACATGCCCGCCGGGTTTGTCGCGCGGCCCTGCGGCACCGTGCGCGCGCCCCACGCGTCGATCCACGGATCATACACTGTGTTGTTGTAGATGACGCCCAGTTTCGCGTCCGGGTTATTCTGATAGAACGCGGTCAGGTCGGGCATATCCGCGGCCAGATAGTTGCCGTAGGTATACGCCTCACCGTTGATGAAGTCGGTGATGGCTTGCGTCGCGCTGCCATCGCCCTCGGAATCCAGCTCGAATTCCGTGCTGTACAGACCCAGACTGTATTCCAGGTTCTGCTTCTTCAGCAGGTAGTATGCGCCGCGCGCGGGCAGCGGAGCCACGGATACGTCGGAGTACATGGCCCATTCTTCCTCGTTGCGCGGCCACTCGCTCTCGGCGTACACCTGGAAATTCTCGCTGAACGCCTTCTTGGGCAGGATCGGCTTGCCATTCGTGTAGCCCAATTCCACGAACGTCTGCAGCGCCGCCAGGTATTCCTCATACGTTGTGAACAGCTCTATGCCCGCCTGCTCATACCAATCCTTACGGTAGAAGATGGCGTAGGTATAGTTGGTGTCCCAGTACGGGCGCAGCGCTGGAAGCACCTTCTGCTCGCCCTGCATCTGGAACATGTCGAACTGCGCCTTGCCGCCGGCCATCTCCGTCCATGTCGGAGCGGCCGCTATAAACGCGTCAACGTCGATATCCGCGAGCGCGCCGTCGGCCGCCCACTGGCTGACCTTCGGCCAGTCATATTCCATGAACACGGTCGGCCAGTCGCCGCTGGCCAGCAGCAGGTTGTACGCGCCCATCGTATCCGTGCGCGTGATCGGCACGAACTCGACGGTCACGTTCAGGTTCTTGCCGAAGGTCTCGTTGACCCACTTGGTGTAGTAGGTGCTCGACACGTCGGGCACATCGTCGCGCGCGCGGTCGAACACGGGGATCTTGATCGTAACCGGGGAGGCGAACGGCTCCATGCCGTACTCCAACGGGTTGTACTGGGGGGGGGGGGCCGCGTTTTCCGCGCCGGCAACCGAGGCCAGCGACAGCGCCATCATAACCGCCAGAATGACAGAGACGATCTTCTTCATGCAGGCTCCTCCTTTATAATTGGGTACGTACATATATCAACCCTTCACCGCACCCAGCATTACGCCCTTGACGAAATACTTCTGCAGGAAAGGGTAGATAACCAGGATCGGGACGGTCGCGAACATGATTACCGCGCACTGCAGCGCCTCGGGCGCGCTGAGGGCCGCGCCGATCTGCGACTCGCCGCTTAGACTCTCACTGGGACGCGCGGAGAGGATCATGTTGTACAGCAGGTATTGAATGGGCTGCAGCGTGCGCTTGGTCGTGTAGTACATCGCGTCGGCATAACCGTTCCATCGCGCTACGGCAATCCACAGCGCCAGCGTCGCGAACACGGGCTTGCTAAGTGGCACCCATATCCGCGCGAACACGGTGAACTGGCTAGCCCCGTCAATGATTGCGGATTCCTCCAGCGAGTCAGGGATGGAGGTCATGAAGTAGGTGCGCATAATCAGCATGTTGTAGGCCGAGAACGCGCCCGGCAGCACTAGCACCCACACGGTGTTGAGGATCCCGATGTCCTTGTACAGCAGGTATGTGGGGATCAAGCCCGCGCTGAAGTACATCGTCACCATGACGATCATCGTGATGACGAACCGACCCGGCAGATACCGCCTGGACAGCGGATACGCGCACAGCGCGGTCACGACCAGGCTTAACACCGTCTGCGCGATGGTTATCTGGGCGGTGAACCCAAGCTGGCTGACCATCAGCGAGCTGTTAAGCACGCGGGTATACGCGTCCCAGTTGAATCCTTCCGGCCAGAAGAACACGCGCTTGCTCAGCACCGCCGCGCTGGACGACAGGCTCTTGGCGATAACGTGCACGAACGGCAGCACGCACGTCAGGCACAGCAGGGCGATGATTATCATTATCACCGCGTCCGCCGCGCTGAACCGCTCCATACGGCGGCGCGGCTTCCCGGCATGTTTGCCTATACTGGCAGTCATCTCTCCGCCTCCTATACCAGCCCGTCTTCGCCAAGCAGCTTCGCTGCGCGGTCGGACAGCAGCACCATCACCAGTCCGACCAGCGTCTGGAATAATCCCACGGCGGCCGAGCGGGAGAAGTCGCCCGCCGGGCCTAGGCCCTTTTCATATACATAGATGGATAACTGATACTGGAACTCGCGAACGTTCACGTTGCCGAACGCGTTCAGCCGCTCGAACCCAGAGCCGAGCAGCTGACCCATGCGCATGATCAGCAGCATCACGATTGTTGGACGGATACCTGGCAGCGTGACATGCCGCAGCCGCTTGAACCGGCCCGCACCGTCCACGGTCGCGGCCTCATACAGCGTCGGATCGATGCCCATCATCGCGGCCAGGTAGATTATCGAACCCCAGCCTATCTGCTGCCAGATGTTGATGGTCAGGTAGGTTATAACCCAATGCCACTTCTCCGTCAGGAACGGTATCCCCTTGGCGATGAATCCGGCGTTCATCAGCGCTACGTTCACCAACCCCGTTTCGGGCCTGAACAGCGTATACGCCACGCTGGCCACTATTACGGACGACAGGAAGTGCGGCAGGTACAATATCGTCTGCGACACGCGCTTGAACGCCTTGGCGCGCAGTTCGTTGATCATCAGCGCGAGTATGATCGGCGCGGGGAACTGCAGTATGACGTCCGCGACGTTGAACACCAGCGTGTTTCTGAACGCGCGGAAGAAGTCCTTATCCTTGAATACCTTCGCGAACGTGCCCATGCCCACCCAGTCGCTGGCCCAGCCCTTTGCCGGGCGGTAGTTCATGAACGCGATCCGCAGGTTGGGATACACGCAATAGTTGAACAGGATTACGAACGCCAGCGGCAAAGTCAGCATCGCGTACAGCTGCCAATACTTGGCCGCCGCCGCTATGGCGCGCTCAGGGACGCTCCCTGTCCCAAACGATCTTTTGAGCGACCTGCCTAAAGACCTTTGTGCGATCATCCTTACCGCCTCCTTCCCATTCAAATCAAACAGCTTCCAGCGCGGGTTCGGCGGCGAGCATTTGCGCCATACGCCGTCTCGTGCCGCACGATTCGCGTATTATCAGTCCCGGATCGACGACTATCGGTTCAGGCGCGTTTACGGACAAGTCTCCCGTCCCGCCTATCAGTTGACGCATCGCCAGCCTGCCCAGTTCCTCCGCGTTCAGATTCAGTGTGGTCAGCGGCGGATCGGTGAAGGCGGAGAAGAACTGATTGTCGCAGCCGACTACCGCCATGTCGTCAGGCACGGTCAGACCCAGCGTCCTCAGTCCCTTCAGCACGCCCAGCGCCATCAGGTCGTTTATGACCATGACCGCCGTCGGCCAGCGATTCCTCGGCAGACCGTCCAGCAGCCGCACCGCGCTCTCCTCGCCCTTTGCCGGGTTATGGATGCTTTCGTTGTACAGTATCGCCTCAATGCCCAGTCTCTCGCATCCTTCTCGGAAGCCTTGCTCGCGCTCGCCGACGCTGCGAGTATCCGTCGTTGCGCCGATGAACGCGATCCTCTTGTGTCCCAATTCGGCAAGGAGATCGACTGCCCGGCGCACACCGTTGGGCAGATCAGGCCACACTCGCGCGCACTCGAACCCTGGTATCTCCGGGCCAATCGTCACGATGGGCATGTATTGGCGGAGTCTGTCGAGTACGATCGGCAATTCCCGCGCGTTTGGCGATTCAATAAAGCCGCCTGTCAGCAGCGTCCCGTCCAGCCGCCGCTCGATCAGTCGTCGTATGAATTCCTCGGTCACCGAGCCGTTATATTCCAGGCGATACAGCTGCACCACCGAACCCGCACCCTCAGCCTCCCGCTGCGCTGCAGAGAATATCCCCGCGTAATACGGGTGCTTGATGTCCGGCATGATGATGCCCAGCACGTGCGACTGACGCTGCTGCAGTCCGCGCGCGATGCTATTTGGCTGGTAGCCGTACTTGTCCACAACCGCGCGCACCCTTGACGCGGTCAGCGCGCTCACGTTCGGATGCTTGGACAACACGCGCGACACCGTCGCCGATGAAACCCCCGCTTCCCGTGCGATGTCGATAATGGTCAAGCGCGAGTCCAGCATCGGATCACTCTCCTCTACTGTTGGTATTATAGCACAAAGTGTAAAGGTTTGCAATAGGCATTGCAGCAATTCCAAATTCGGGATTGCTGGAGACTTGGGGAGGGGAACCCCCCCTCTGTCGCTGCGGCGACATCTCCCCCTAGGGGGGCGATGAGGGTTGTCGGTTACGATGTGATTTGCAAGCAACGGGGAACCGATTGCGTTACGGAACAGACTATCCAGGTACAATCGGCAGTCCGAAGCCGATGGATTGTGTGTCACGATGGTCCAGGCGAAGCCTGGTCAGGTTTCGAAAGGGCGGATAGCCCTTCGCAGGGTACCGGGACAGAGTCCCGTAAACCCCGTCGCACCCCCCATCGGGGGGAAGGGGGGCGTTCCTCGTTCCCCCGTTCCAACCCTGCGCCCCGCCAGTGAAAATGCTATAAAGAAATAGTCATCTCACACCATAGTGGCGGGGCGCCACAAACTTAAAGCGCATTCGATCCGCAGATCGAACAGCGTCCCGCCGCAGCGGCTCGTACGGCATCCCAGACACGTCCGTAGCATACAAGCTACGGTATGAGCACATATAGTAAATGAGCGATTTTTCGTCCAAGAAAAATCGATTGTAGGCGAACGAATCATATTAATAAATTCTAAATTTGGGATTGCAATAGGCATTGAAAAGATTTGCGCCGCTTCGCCGCCGCTGTCAGCTGGTTTTCTGCAAAACAAAGCGCGTCAGGGAAAGATCCCCGGCGCGCGTCTCTCAACCACAATGCGTTAATTCAAAATTATTGCACCGGCACGTCCGTCTGTGCGTTGTTGTCGATGCCTTGAATGGGGATTTTGCGCTGGGTACGCGCCTGTTCCGGTGCGGTCTTAGGCATCAATAGCGTCAGCACGCCGTCCTGATACTTGGCGTTGATCTGATCCTGGTTGACTCCATCCAGCGTGAAGCTGCGCTGGAAGCGTCCGCTGCGGCGCTCGCAGTACAGGTAGTTCTCTTTCTCCTCGCGGCGTTCATTCTTGCGTTGGGCGGAGATGGTCAGCACGTCGTTATCGACGGTCAGTTCGATGTCCTCTTGCTTTAGGCCAGGCAGTTCGGCCTCCATTACATACTTGTCGCCATCGTCGCGGACATCCACCTGGAATCCGCTGCGGAATCCTTCGCTCATATCAAAGAACGAGCGGAAGAAGCGGTCGTCGAATAAGCTAGGCGAGCGGTTGGCTCTGCGGTACGGGATCATATTGAACATTTGTAAGCCTCCTTCTCCACGATAAAATTGTTGTCGTCATGACTATCATTCCCGGCGAACCACCAGATTATGCAGGATTTACCGCCGCGCTGATTCCGCATACATCTCTGGCTGATCCGCCGTGCTGCTGATTCTTCTTGACGACGTGAGTATACAACAGAGGTCAGCGATAGTCAATGTCAGTAATAGTCAGTTGAAGGTCAATAACACACAATATCGTCAACTTGCTTTGAATTACTTGTGAATGCTACTAGTTTCAGATGATTGCTAAGCGAGTGTAAACATGAAAGTCAAAGTCGAAGTCACTTGAGCGGCGACATGAAGTAAGTAAAGCCATCTAGTCGTAATAGCTTAATCCGTTGAAATTGTTCTCGTCAGACTGCGACAGCGTTTTTAGGCTTTAGTATGAGAATGCCGCTTACAATTAGGTAGGCGGCCACAGCAACGTTGCCCGCCATGTCCATGTAGGCGGCGGTGGATGTGCCAGGCGCGAATAACACCGTCGCCAGCGCTGCGCAGACACACGCGTCTACGAGCGACTTCGCTCTGTATAGCTTTACCTGTGCGGACAGCACGACCTCCGGGTTCTTTCCGTTTAACCGTCTGTAGCGAAACCAAAACCATGTGTTCGCAACTATGCCGAGAGCGGCGATAATCAGGCCTGTTGTGACATTGCTCTTCTCCGCGTTAGATTTGAATATCATCAGCAGCAGCATTACCGCGCTCGACAAACACATAGCTGCACCGACACTGGCGTTTGCCGCGTGCTCTAAATAACGCCTGCCTTCATCCGTCCGCTGTGCGCCATCAGAATGCGACGAGCTGATGCAGTGGCTCATGCTGTTCAAAACGGAAACGGAAGAGGAGCTGAAACGGATCCAAGGGATGGGGGTGCCGGTGATGGAACAAGCAATCGAAGCATACCGCAGCATAACAACGTCGAAGGAATTCAGAGAGATAGAGCGGCTTAGGTCGCTCGCGCGTCATAACGAAGCCACCGCGCTGCGCCATGCCGCCGAGGTTGAGCGCGCTAAGTGGGAGAGTGTCGTCGCGGAAAAGGACGCGTTTATTACGGAGCTTCTTGCGCAGCTGAACGAGGCAAACAACGAAAATCGCATTAAGTGAACTGCTCGTAATAGGTGTCCGGCCTATCCGGATCAAACAGTTCATTGCACCACATAAACGTCACCAGATCGACGGATCCCGTGTTCTCAATGCTGTGGGTATACCCGGCTGGAATATCCACCGCCTCGGGCTTATCCCCGCTGACGCGGTATTCGAATACTCGACTCTCGCCTATCTTCCGGAACCGTATCGCCCCCTGCCCCGATACCACCAGGAATTTCTCCGTCTTGGTATGATGCCAGTGATTGCCCTTTGTGACGCCGGGCTTGGTTATGTTGACGCTGAACTGGCCGCGATCCGGGGTCCTGATTATCTCGGTGAAACTGCCGCGGGCGTCCGCGTTCATTTTAAGCGCATAACTGAACGAATCCCCCGGCAGATATGATATATATGTCGCATACAGCTTCCGGGTCAGGTCGTCGGCCATATCGGGAACACTCAAAGTATCGCGCGTATACTGGAACGATCGTATTGTGTCAGCGACGAAGCCGAGGGTACAATCGTACACGGGTTTTACTTGGCTAAACTCATCGAGGGATAAACTAGGCTTATTTGAACGTCCGCCTACAGCCCCGATTATTTCATCGATTACATCGTCGACGTATACCAGCCTCATCCGCGCGATAGGGTCGTTGACCGTTATCGGCAGTCCGCGCGCCGTATTGTGGCAGAATGTTGCGACCGCGCTGTTATAGTTGGGTCGGCACCATTTCCCAAACACGTTTGGCAGGCGGTACACATATACGCTAACATTGCCGCGCACCCCGTACGCGAACACTGCGTCCTCAGCGGCCTTCTTGCTCCTGCCGTACGGATTATCCATATCAGCCTGAATGGACGAGGTCATCAATACAGGAGCCTCACTGCCATACCGATCCAGTGTCTCCAACAAATCCAGTGTGAAGTCTGTATTGCCCGCCGCAAACTCGCCGGAATCTCTCGGCCTGTTCACTCCGGCCAGATGAACGACAAAGTCAGCCCGCGCGCAGTACTCATCCAGCGTCCCGGGGACGGAATCTACGTCGAATGACAATACCGTTATCGGCGGCGGCAGCGCGTGCTGTTTATCCTTGCCATCACGCATCGCTTCCAGCGTAGCGCACAGGTTTTTCCCAATGAATCCTTTCGCGCCCGTCACGAGGATGTTCATTGCCGCGCCCTCCCCAAAGTAAGACTGATGCGATATGTGTACGCCCGGCGTTTTAATGTAATGCCTGATGTACGCTGCTTAACGCCTGGTAGACGGATTCGCCCGGCCGATGTAAAATGCGCGTATGAATGAATTAACACGCCGCATCGATATAACCGCATCCTCTGCCGAAAGACTGGACGCCGCGCTGACCGTCGCGTCCGGACGCACGCGATCGTTCATCGAATCGAACATCCGCGCCGGGCGCGCAACAGTAGACGATGCTACTATAACCAAACCCGGCTTCAAACTGAAGCCGGGTCAGCGTGTCTCACTCACGCTCCCGCCGCCCGAGCCGATAGGTTTGAAACCCGAAGCGATGCAGTTGTCTATATTATATGAAGATAACGATATGGCCGTCGTCGACAAACCTGCGGGGCTGGTCGTACACCCCGCAGCGGGACACGCGTCGGGTACGCTGGTAAATGGATTGCTGGCGCAGTTGGAGGGATTGTCAGGCATCGGCGGCGCGCTGCGTCCCGGCATCGTGCATCGATTGGATAAGGACACCAGCGGGCTGATACTAATCGCCAAGTCCGACTGCGCGCATACCCGGTTGGTCGAGGACATTGCGGCGCGGCGCGTTTACAAAACATACCTGGCCGCCGTTCATGGCGTGTTCAAGGAGAATGAGGGGCGTATCGACGCGCCGATCGGGCGGCATCCGACAGACCGCAAGAAAATGGCCGTAAGAGACGGCGGCAAGGACGCAATCACTTTATACCGTCAGCGCGCGATACTACATAATTCCTGCGGTGTGCGCGTTTCGTCGCTGCTCGAGGTGGACATAATAACCGGGCGTACGCATCAAATTCGCGTGCATATGGCATGGCGCGGTCACCCCGTGATAGGGGACCCGATTTACGGCGGTGAAAGCGATAAAAATGGTAAATCGCGCCTGATGCTGCACGCGTGGCGGTTGTCGCTCGCTCATCCGGTTACAGGCGCGCGGCTGGCGTTTGAATCGCCGACGCCTATAGAATTCACGCAATATATGGAATCCGCCAATTTCCATAGCAATTAAACCCATAACATCCGGCGGCGTATGTCCGGCGTTCGTGCGGGCAGACTACCCTTGAAAGCGAGGCGACGATCATGACCCGAGCAAATCGGCTGATCGGGCTGCCAGTTGTGCGCGAAGGCAGTCGTCTGGGCGTCGTAGATGGTGTAAATGTATCCCCTTGCGGTCGGCGGCTGGCGGGATTGTTCCTGCAGACCGGCAGACTGCGCGCCGGATATCTGCCCTCCGAATCCATACGCCTGCTAGGCGAGAACGCCGTGCTCGCGGATGGACCGGAATCGCGCTGGGTGAAACGCTTCGCGCTGCGTCGTGCGCGCGATACCAGCGGACTAAAGCTGGGCATCGTCACCGACGCGCTGGTAGACGAACACGCGCTTTCAGTCGAGGCGGTAGAACTATCGTTCGGACCGATCGACGATCTGATGCGAGGGCGGTGCTGGGTGGATTCGTTTTCGGTGGAGCCCGAAAGCGGCGATGTAATAGTGCCCTGCAACGCATGGCAGACACGAACCCCGGCAAATTAAGACCAGATCATCAAGGTTATCCATTCAAAGAAGGAGGTAATTCCATGAAAGCCGCAACAAAGATAGGGTTGGTTACAGGTGGGGTGGTAGGCGCCGCGCTTGGCGCCGGGCTGTTAATGAACCAGGGGCATCAGCTGCGCAAGGCTGCTGCCTGGGGCGCGGATCAGGTTAAGCACGCGCTGCATAACCGGATTGGCTGATTAGGAGACAGTAACAGTATTGCACAACGGGTTGCTGTATCGATCGATACAGCAGCCCGTCTCCATTACGAGGATATATCATGAAAGAGGTGCGACTGTGCAGGCGATACGGCAAGGCTGGAGCCGGTGGGGGCTGATCGCGCTGGGAGCTGGCACGCTGCTGGCGCTATTGCTGTGGTGGCGCGCACTGGTCAGCGTGTTGCTGATGGTGATCAGTGCGGCATTGCTGGCGTCGCTTATGCTGCCGCTGAGCGTGCGGTTTGAGAAACGGATGAAGCCCAGCGGCGCGGCGGCACTGGCGCTGTTTATACTGATAACCGGGCTGCTGATATTCCTCGGCCTGATCGTGCCCGCAGTCTCCGCGCAGACGGAGCAGCTGTTCCTGCAGCTTCCCACAATCCTGGAGCAGCTGGATGTTTGGTCGACCCGCGCCAACGAATGGCTGGACGCGATCGGCGCGCCCGGTTTGCCCGACATACCAGGCAGCCTGATGAACCTGGATTTGTCAATAATCGTTACGGGGATTGTTCATTATGCCGGCGATGTGCTGGGGCAGCTGGCGCAGTGGCTGATCGTGCCTATGCTGGCGTTCTACTTCATAAAGGATCGCGAGCGGTTCTGCCATGGACTTACGATGATGATCCCGATAAAGCACCGCCGCAAGGCGCTGTGGATCGCATCCGAAATGCGGCGCGCCCTGCTGATGTATGTGCGCGGACACGCGCTGGTATCGCTGTTTGTGGGCGTGCTTTCGGCGGTCGGACTGCTGATTCTGGGCGTGCCGTCGTGGCTGGCGCTGGGCGTGTGGATCGCGCTGACGGACCTGGTGCCATACTTCGGGCCGATACTGGGCGCGATACCGATACTACTGTTTAGTCCCGCGCTAGGTATGACGAAGACGCTGTGGGCACTTGGCGTCATGCTGGTCGTAAATCAGGTTGAGGGGAACTTCGTTACACCGAACGTCATCAGCGACCAGATGGGCATTCATCCGGTAACTGTGCTGATCGCGCTGCTGCTGGGGAACCTGATGTTCGGGCTGTGGGGCATTGTGCTGTCGCTGCCCGCGCTGATTGTGGGCAAGACTGTCACTCGGACGCTGCACGCCGCCAGCGAGACGCCTCCCGAAGTCTGTGCACAAAAACGTCTCCTATAACGAAGTTGTCATTTCCGCCTTATCATTTTCAGCCATGCCAGTTTTGCACACATACTTTTCAGCGCCATACCCTGATACAGGGTTGGATTTAGATAAAGGGGTGAGCGATATGAATCATGGCTGCGCTGCCGAAAAAGACTACAAATATATCGCCACACTTAATGATCTACGTGCGGTCGAATCTGATTCGGACGAGGTTACGCGGTACATTCTCTGCCGCGACATAGATCTGTTAGATGTAAGCAACATAGATAATGATAATAAAATAATAGATTCGGTCGAATGGACGCCGCTGAGGCCCGCCCGGGGGATTCGTATAGACGGCTGCGGACACAGCATACTTAACCTGCCCGACGCGCTGTTCGAATATCTGCCCGAGGGTTCAGCGGCGTCGAGGCTGACGCTGGCCTGCGCGGTATACTCTTCTAAGTCGGAGGTATTCGGCGCGTTCGCGAAGGAGGCTGACTGTTCGGCGTTCTCGGGCTGCAAGGTAACCGGGCTTATCGTGAATCGATTCACTGTCCAAGGGCAGGATTGCGGCAGCAGGGTCGGCGCGTTCGCCGGGAACGCGCGAGGATGCTCGTTTGAAGATTGCGTAAACGAGGCGAACATCCAGACCGTCGGCACGTACTCCACCGGTGGAATTGCCGGAACGACGCGCGAATGCTCGCTCAAGCGCTGCGAGAATTACGGCAAGATATACGCGCTGAACGGCGTCCCGGCGGGTGCGATCGGCGGTCTGGCCGGTTCAACGGACAGCGGCACGATCATCGGCAGCACGGAGGGAATCTGCTTGAACTTCGGCGACATTATCGGCTCAAACGGGGTGGGCTGGACGTGCAGCCTAGGCGGGATCGTCGGGTTCAACCGCGGAGTGATCGAACGGTGCGTGAACATGGGCCGCCTGGTCAACCATCCGCGCGGGGATGAGTCGTTCGATCTCTCCAGTTCAGGCGGGATCGCTGGAGACGATTATTATTCTATACTAGACTGTGTCAGCGCGGGCGACATCGAAGGTGGCAACAACGCGGGCGGCATCGTCGGCATGTTCTGCGCGTCAGGGTGGCACGACGCCAGCGTAGCCAGGAACACGGTCGCGCGCGTCAACATCGCGGGAGAGATCGCCGCCGGTATAGCCGCCTCCATCCGCGCACCTGACGAAGGTGTATCGTTCAGCTTCACCGGAAACAGCGCCGCCGCCGGCTCTATCGTCGGCGCGTGCTGGGCCGCGCGAATATACAACCCTTGCGGCAGGGACTTTACGGATCGGTTCTCCAACAACTGCGGCGGTGCGGATACACTGCTGTATCACTGCACCGGGGTCTGCGGCGACATACCCGTCAACGGGCCGCTGGGCGAGTGCCTGTCGAACTGCGCAGATCTCACGGCCATAGGATACGGCGCAAATGCCGCCAACGGCGACGACTGCGTCGATATCATCGTCCACGCGTATCCGATAGTGCTAGATCCGAACAACGGCCAGCCGAAGTTCGTCGTTTACACCGATGCTGACAGGTGGGCCGACCTGCCTCGCAACGTCCAGCCGCCCGTCTGCGGCGGCGAGGTAGCGCTGCTGGGCTGGTACACGCTCGGCGGCCGCAAGGTTAAGCGCGGAGATAGGCTGGAGAGCGAGCGGATGTTAGTTGCGGACTGGGGCACGCGTGACGCGGGCTGCGAACCGTTCGACACCGGCGACGCATTGGCCGATGTGATCGAATCGATAGCGAGCGGAGAGGCCGCGTGCGGCGCAATGCTGGAGTCCGGCGCGGAGACGATACGGCAGATGGTTGAACTGTACGCAAGCGACTGCGCGGCTTACGATTGTCAAAGCATACTTGACTTGATAGGCAGCGTAAAGGATATGACTGCTTCCGTGTCCGAATTCGAGGCGCAGCTGGCGCGCAAGATGTTCATGTCGCTTGAAGCGCTGACCAAATGCGGCAGGGCTGGGGCAAGCGGCGGTAGCGCGGGCATATGCGACGCAGCGCGCGACGCGCTGAATAAAGTGCTGCGCTCCATACGCGGCGAGGATTGGGCTATCAGCGCGTTGATCGACTCCGGCGCGTCCGCGCTAGGCACCATATGCCCCGCTACGGGATGCGCCGCTGGCTCGACTCCTTGCGGATACGCGGGATCGGATGGATGCGTGCCTACCGGCAATGAGTGCATCATCGATATGTTCGACGCGGTCGCCGGGCTGGCCAACGCGACGGCGGACGTCGAGGAACGTATGTCCAGCAAACTGTGCATGTCGCTGAACTCGCTGTGCGCCGATACGCCGGATAACCAACCCTGCGCGATCGATCCGGGCGATGTGGGGGGTATAATCGAGTCCATCGCGCTATGCGATAAGACCACCAGCGCCATCATCGCTCAAGGCGCGGCGGCGTATGGTTTTTACGACACAACCAACCAGCCGACCGCCTTTATCAACAGTCTAAGCGATCTGCTGGGAGCTGCAAAGCGCATTGGCCAGGCGAACGTCGGCAAGTTGCGCTGTTCGTTGACCGCGCTGTGTGAAACTGGCCCGACGATAGACTGCCCATGCGACGGTGCGAACGCATACGCTTGGACGGAATATCCTCTCGACGGTGAATATGAAATTTTCTAAACCGACATTTATTTCACAAACCCCTTGGCGCCATTATCCCGAGCGCGGCGCGCGATTGTTGAGAACATCAGGTTCACCAAATAGTATGCCAGCGCGACCAGCAGGTACACGACCAATATATCCTGAGCCGTGACGATCGTACGGTGAGACGCTACGATCTTGCTGGTGAACGACAGCTCGTATGTGCCTACCGCCGCGCAGAATGACGTATCTTTTATTGTAGTGACAAACTGAGCGATTAGTGGCGAGCGTATCCGGCGCAACGCCTGCGGAACGATGACCTTCACCATCGTGCCGACGGTGGAGAAGCCTTGCGAGTACGCCGCCTCCCACTGTCCCTTGTGGATGCTGTTCAGTCCGCCGCGCACGATTTCGGCAACGACTGCCGATGTGAATACCGTCATTGCGGCGATGCCGCTCTCCAGCGGCGGCAGCCTGGTCATGAACCTCATACCGATTATGAACAGCGTCAGCGGGATGTTGCGGATTGCCTCGATATACATCGTCGAGAACACGGTCAGCGCGCCCAGCTTGCGCGATCGCATCAGCGCCAGCATCGTCCCGAATATGAAACTCAGCGCGATCGACACCGCCGCGATATACAGGGTATTGAGCAGTCCCGTGCCGAGAAACTTCAGTATCTGCGGCGTAAACACCTTCTGGAACGCGCGCGCCCAAGTCTCAAACATTCCGCACGCTCCGCTTCTCCAGTTGCCGCGCGATCATCGAGATCGGCAGGCATATGGCCAGGTATAGCAGCCCAGTCATCACGAACGTCGGGCCGTATATCAGGTTGGAGCCGCTCCAGCTGTCCGCGACGTACATCAGTTCGCCGCCCGCTATAACGGCCAGCACGGAAGAATTCTTGATCAGGTTAACCACCTGGTTGGTCATCGCGGGCAAGGCGATCTTGACCGACTGCGGCAGTATGACCAGCCACAGTGTTTGAGCGCGGCTGAAACCCTGACTCTCCGCTGCCTCCGTCTGCCCCAGTGGCACGGCCCTAATCGCGCTGGCGACAATATCCGCCGCGTACGCGCCCGTATACAGCGCCAGACCCAGCACGCCCACCATCGTCACACTTAGCCGTACGCCCATCTTGGGCAGCACATTATAGAATATAAATACCTGTATCATTAGCGGCGTGTTCTGAAAAAAGCTCATATATCCGCGCATGATCGCGGCGAGTGCGCGCTGGCGGCCATTCGCGCGGCTGGTCAGCGCTATCCCGGCGAACACGCCAATCAGCAGCGCGATTAAAAGCCCCCAAAGGGATATGAGCAGCGTCTGCCCATATCCCCTCAGAAACAACGGTGCGGCTTTAAACCACGTCCGCCAATTACGTATTGAGAATGGTCCGTTCAATGATCAACCTCATTAAATGTATCTGCATTTATAGCAAATAGCTCGTTTGACGATCAGTCTCGTTAAATGTATCTATATTTTAGTAGTTACTGCGCGGCCTCTAGTTCAGCGGCTGCCGTCCACAGCGACTCGTGGAACGAATCCAGTTCATCCCAGTTGAGCGTCGGCAGGTCGTACTTAGCTACCAGGGCGTCCAACTCTCCGGATTCGCGCATCTCACTGATCAGCTCGTCATAGACTGCCGTCAATCCCGCGTTGCCCTTCTTGAACGCCGCACCGTAAGGTTGCGCCGCGAACGAATCCGGCAGCAGCACGACGGTATCGTCCAGGTATCCGGTCAGGATCGCCTTATCCACCGAGAAGCACTGCACGCGCCCGCTGTCCAACGCCGCCTTGATATCGGGATATGTCTGGAATTCCAGGAATTCCACATTAATGCCCCGTTCCTCCGCCGCAGGTTCCAGCGCGGCGCGGGTGGACGAGGACTGCGCGACCCCGATCGTCTTGCCGTCCAGATCGGCGTAGGTTGAGATATTGTCGGCGGTTTTAACCAGCAGGCCCACCGCGTCGACATAATAAGGCTGCGAAAAATCATACTGCAGCAGACGATCCGGCATGATCGTAAACGTAGCGATGATCACGTCCAGCTCACCGGTGTCCAGCAGCGGACCGCGCGTCTTGGCTGTCACTGCGGTGAACGACACGGCGTTCGGATCACCAAGGAGCTTCTCAGCGAAGGCCTTGGCCAGGTCTATCTCCAGGCCCTCATAGTCGCCACCCAGCTCCTGATAGCCGAAACCGGGCACGTCAGCCTTTACTCCGACGTTCAGCTTGCCTCGCGCCTTGACGGCCTCGACCACCTGATCGGTCTCCTCCGCTACAGCCGGAACGGCGAACAGGCACACGGCCATCGCCAGCAGTATCAGCCAGACAACGGTACGCTTCATAACGAACCCTCCTAATTTCTATTAGTGTAATATCTTCCCGAGGAACGCGGTCATGCGCGTCGTCTTGGGTTGATGGAACACTTGATGCGGCGGGCCATCCTCCATTATCTGACCCTCGTCCAGGAACAGCACGCGATCGGATATATGCTCCGCGAAGCGCATCTCGTGCGTCACAAATAGCATCGTGATATTCTGCCGCTGCGCGACTTCCTCCATTATCTCCAGCACTTCCTGTATCATCTCTGGATCCAGCGCGGATGTTGGTTCGTCGAATAACAGAATGTCCGGGTTCATCGTCAGCGCGCGGGCGATCGCGACGCGCTGCTGCTGTCCGCCCGACAATTGACTCGGATATGAATCCGCCCTGTCCGCCAGGCCCACGGCGCGCAAATTCTCCCGCGCGCGGGACATAACCTCGTCCTTGGAGCCGCGCTTCAGTGTAAGCGGTGCCATCGTCAGGTTTTCCAGCGCGGTCTTATGCGGATACAGGTTAAAGCTTTGAAACACCATGCCTATCCCCTGGCGCAGCGTGTTCAGCTGTTTGCCGGTGGCGGCGTTCAGGTCATGGCCATTAACAATGACGCGTCCTTTGTTCGGCTTCTCAAACCGGTTCACTGTACGCAACAATGTGCTCTTGCCGCCGCCGGAAGGACCGATGATTACCGTCTTTGATCCGCGCTCAATCTTCAGGTTGATACCGCGCAGCACTTCATTCTTCCCAAATGACAGGTGCACATCCTCAAAACTGATCATATTCGCTATTGTATGCGGAATAATGCATTTTGTCAACTGCATTCCTGCAAAAACATTCCTGCATTATTGTGTGAATTATGCGCGAATCTTCAGCGCTTTCGGTACGATCTTGAATGTCGCGGCGTCCTGAGACACAATCTCCCCATCTATGTTCAACCGCAGTCCCTTGCCGCGTATTGTTATCTCCCTGCATCTGAACATCTCAGCGCCCCGCACATTCATCACCCTCCCTTTCAGCAGCAGTCTCAGAGCGGGGATCATTTGGCGCCGCGTCATGGCGGGTATAGTCACAACGTCCAGCAGTCCGTCGCGCGCGTCGGCTAACGGCGCCACCGGTATACCGCCGCCGATTACGCCGCCGTTCGCAGCGCCGAACAACGTGAGGCTGCGCGTCTCGGTCTCGCCGGCCTCGCGGGTAATCGTGAGTTCAACGGGCTTGTTGTCCAATATCGCGCGAATGACGCCGTATAGATAGGCGGGCTTGCCTCGCACGAATCTCTTTGAGAGCAGCGTGTACTCCAGCGTAACCGTATCAAAGCCCGCGCCGCACTCATTAACGAACAGCCGATCATTGACCAGCCCCGCGTCAACCTCTATTGGATCGTGTTCCAGCGCATAGTCCAGTGCACTCTCCCAGCGAGGCGGTATGCCCAAACTCTTGACGAAGTCGTTGCCCGTGCCGGCCGGCAGCAGGGCTAGCGCCGTTTGACTGCGGAATACCCCGCGCGCGGCCTCTTTCACAGTGCCGTCGCCACCCAGTACATATATCGTTTCCACACCCGCGTCAGCCGCGCCGCGCGATATCTCCTCCGCGTGCCCCGGACGCTCGCTGGCGACCGTCCGTATCTTTACGCCGCGCCGTTTGAGCAGATTCTCCGCCTTTGGCGCGATCCGCGCCGCGCGGCCGTTCCCTGCGACAGGGTTGTAAAGGAACAGATCCACTGATATACCTCCTTGCATTGTTATACAATCCACTTTTCCGCATTATACAGTATTCGGCAGCGCTTGACCACTGATTGCGCGGCCAGAGAGTTTTTGTTAGAATATATATATGCGCCGCTTGCTTAACACTTAACCGCGCGGGTCATACTTGATACGAGGTGATCGTATGCGATCGATCCGCAAGAGCGCGGCGATGCGAGCACAGGTAATGGTCGAACAGATGGAACGGCTGGGCCTGGCCGAGTACGTGCAATATATGCAGAACAAGCGCAGGTTGCTTTGGACTAACTTCCTTGCCGGGGTGTCGCGCGGGCTGGGGATAGCAGTGGGATTTTCGATATTGGGCGCGGTATTGATCGCTCTGCTGCAGCGTCTGGCTGTGGCGAACCTGCCGGGTATAGGCGACTTCCTGGCGGACGTAGTGCGTATGGTGCAGCGCAAGCTGTAGTCGGAACTTGTTTAAGAAGCGGAATTAGGAAGCGAAAGATGAGGTGTCCGGATGTTCCTTATAGCGGCGCTGACGTTCGCGGCGGATCGGTTGGTCAAGTATTGGGCGTACGCCACGCTGCGCGGGATGCCCGGCGGTACGTACGAATGGCTGCCAAATATATTCCACCTGCGCTACGCGACGAACGACGGCGTGTCGTTCGGTCTGCTAAGCGGCAAGATGGAACTGCTGGTCATCATTCAATTATTCCTGTGCGCGGCGCTGGTGATCGTGCTGGTAAAGAAACGTACCGCGCCGCTGCTGCCGCGCCTGGCGGGATGGTTGACGCTAGGCGGTGCGCTGGGTAACCTATATGATCGGCTTAGGTATGGGTATGTGATCGACTTGTTTGAGATACGGTTGTTTAGATTCGCTATATTTAATGTTGCGGATGTATGTTTATGCGTGGGGATAGGAGCGTTTGCGCTGTGGGCGCTGCTGCACCGGGAGCAATGCGAGTTTGAATCGGGTATGCGGTCGTGATTTTATGTGGGATCGTACCTGTGCATTGCGGTCTACGCATCCGCGTCTTCGCTACGTTCAATTGCGATCCCCTTTCCGACCTCCCTCGGGGAACTGGTTACGTTCCGGAACAGACTATCCAGGTAAAACCGGAAGTCCGAAGCCGGTAGATTGTGTATCAAGATGGTCCAGGCGAAGCCTGGTCAGGTTTCGAAAGGGCGGATAGCCCTTCGCAGGGTCTGGGACAGAGTCCCAGGCTCCCCGCAGGGACGTTCTTCGTTCCTACGTCCCACCGTTCCAACTCCTGCGCCCGCCAGTAAAAAACACTATAAGGAACTAGTCAACTTACGTCATAGTGGCGGGCGCCACAAACTTAAAGCGCATTCGATCCGCAGATCGAACAGCGTCCCACCGCAGTGGACAACCGAGGATTACGCGACGCAACCCAAACGTAGAGTTGCGTAACGCAATATTTATGTTGCGACG
>JAISBH010000062.1 GCA_031266295.1 Oscillospiraceae bacterium
GAACCCACCGCCGCGCTGACCGAGAGCGAGATCGCCGAATTGTTCCGATTCATCCGCAATCTGAAGGCCCAGAACAAGGGCGTTATATACATCTCCCATCGGCTGGAGGAATTGTGGGAGATATCCGATCGCGTCACGGTCATGCGCGACGGACGTACGATCGGCACCGTCGAGACGGAAAGCCTTACGCGGTCGGATCTGATTACGATGATGGTCAACCGCGTCATCTCTGAAGAGCGCAAACTGGCCAGCGACGTCCCCGCAGACGCACCTATCCTGCTTAAAGTGGAAGGGTTGAACGCGCCGCGCGTAAAGGACGTATCGTTCACGCTGCGTCGGGGTGAGATACTGGGTTTCGCCGGGTTGATGGGCGCGGGACGCACGGAGACGATGCGCGCGCTGGTCGGCGCGGATCAAGCGAGATATCGCCGGATAGAACTGGACGGCAAGCCGCTTGAGATTCACTCGCCCAGCGACGCCGTGTGCGCGCGAATCGGATACCTGTCCGAGGATCGCAAGGCGTTCGGTCTTGCGTTGGGTCTATCCGTCGCGGATAACGCCGCGCTGCCGTCGCTGGATGCGTTTTCTGGAAAATTATTCGTAAAAGACCGCGCAATCCGCCATATGACGACGGAGTATGTCGACGCGCTATCCATCAAGACGCCCGGCGTTGATCGGCTCGTGCGCAATCTCTCAGGCGGCAACCAGCAGAAGATCGTGCTGGCCAAGTGGCTGATCCGCAACTGCGAGGTGCTGATATTCGACGAGCCGACACGCGGCGTAGACGTCGGCGCGAAGAGCGAGATATACGCGCTGATGCGCCAGCTAGCGAAAGACGGCAAGGCAATCATCATGATCTCCAGCGAGATGCCGGAGATGCTTCGTATGGCGGATCGCATACTGGTCATGTGCGAAGGACGCGTTACGGGTGAACTTGACGTCGCTCAGGCCACCCAGGAACGCATACTCTCGCTGGCGACCGCGCAGGAGCAGCCGGATTCCGTCGACACCATTTACGGCGCGCAGCGCGAAGCGGGCGCGTGTCCGTAGAATCCCGAAGGGATTCTTTCCTATAACACTATTAATTCGTATAATTCAACGCAAAGCGAGGCGCACGCGTAATGACGTCATCCGCCGCACCCACCTCGACCGGACGGCCCGCGCGCAGGTTTGACTGGCAGAAACTGCTCGCTCCGGCTGTACTGGTCGCGCTGTACGCGTTTTTCGCAATATTCAGTAGGAATTTCTTCACGCTGGACGCGCTGGTCAATATCCTGAACGCCAGCTATTTCATAGGGTTCATGGCGATCGGCGTCACGTTCGTTATTATAACGGGCGGCATCGACCTGTCGCTGGGCACGACGATGATATGCGCCGCCCTGCTGGGCGCTATGGCGCATTCCTCGTGGGGCTGGCCGGTATGGGCCGGGCTGTGCCTGTCCGTGTTTGTTGGGCTGGTTATCGGCACGCTGAACGGCTTGATGATCGCCTTCCTGAAGCTCCCGCCGTTCATCGCGACGCTGGGTACTCAGATGATGGGCATGGGATTCGGCGCCATATGCACGAAGGTAATGACGATGCGCTTCCCCACATATGGCTCTCCTGATGGGCTGTTCAAGTATATCTTCTATAAGTCCAGCGCCTCTTCCGCGATGCCTGGGTTTCCGGTCGGCTCGTTGTGGCTGGCAGGGGCGTTCGGCGTCGCGTGGGTTGTGCTGAACCGCACTAAGTTCGGGCGTTATACATACGCGATGGGTTCGAACTATGAAGCGACGCGCTTGTCCGGCGTAAAGACCCAGCGCTACCTTATGATGGTCTACGCGCTGTGCGGACTGTGCAGCGGGTTTGCGGCGATATTCTACGGCGCGGTGTACACAACGATCATCCCCTCGACCGGAAACGGGCTGGAGATGCTGGGCATCGCGGGCGTGGTCATCGGCGGCACGTCAATGTCGGGCGGCACGGGTACGCTGATAGGCACGCTGATTGGTATGTTCGTAATGTCCGTACTCAAGCAAGGCTTGATGCTGATGGGATTGCAGCAGCACTGGCAGACATTCCTGACCGGTGCAGTCGTGGTCGGCGCGGTGCTGCTGGACAACTACCGCGTGCGCCGCTCCAACAGGGCATAATACCCATTAATGTAACTCCGAATCCATGCGCCATGCGCATAGAGATAATTATCTGTGGATCATTAAAAGGGAGGCACTACTATGAAAAAGGTTCTGGCAATCGCGTTGGCCCTCGGGCTGCTGCTGACGTGCGCAGCGCCCGCGCTCGCCGAAACGCCGTACATTGCGGTCATCTCCAAGGGATTCCAGCATCAGTTCTGGCAGACGGTATACGCTGGTTCAAAGGACGCCGCTGAAAAGTACGGCGTGGAGATTACGTTTGAAGGCCCGCCGAGCGAATCTGACATTCAGATTCAGATCGATATGCTGAACGCCGCGATAACGAAGAATCCGTCGGCGCTGGCTCTGGCCGCGCTCGACACGGAATCCGTCATCGAACAGCTGCTGGCCGCTAAGGAAAAGGGCGTTCCGGTAATCGGATTTGACAGCGGCGTGCCCAACGCGCCGGAAGGAACGATCCTGAGCACCGCTTCCACGGACAACGAGGCGGCGGGAGCGCTCGCGGCCGAGAAAATGTTCGAGATTGAGTCCGTCAAGGCTGCCATCGAGGCCGCGACGCCGGAAGCCCCGATTACCCTGAGCAGCTTCTCGCAGGATGCGACGAGCGGCTCGATCGTCGGTCGCACGGTCGGCTACATCAACAAGATGTATGAGCTGGTCAACGAAGTGAAGCCTGGCCAGGTCGCGATCACCGGACACGACAAGTATCTGAAACCCTCCGAGAGCGGTTCGGTTGCCGTCGAGATCCAGGTGACGGTGCCCGCCTCCACAAACGTGCAGGATTGCCAGACCTCCGCGCAGGGCATCCTCGCCAACTCGAACCTGGTCAGCATCTTCTGCTCGAACTCCGGTTCGGTGGACGGCGTGCTCGCCGCGACGGCTGACGGCTCCGATCTGGACAAGACCAACGGTAAGTACAAGGATCTGGTCGTCATCGGCTTCGACAGCGGCGCGCCGTTGAAGAACGCGGTCCGCAACCAGTGGTTCTATGGCGCCGTGACCCAGGATCCATATATGATCGGCTACTACGCCATCGAGCTGGCCGTCAAGGCTCTCAATGGCGAAACGATCGACGAGACTGTTGATACTGGCTGCCAGTTCTACACCTACGAGAACATGGATGAGCCGAGTATTGCTCAGCTGCTGTACGATTAATCTAACAGGCTTTGATATGGACAGAACCGTCGCTTATGCGACGGTTCCGTTGTTGTAGCGTGAAGAGGAGACTTACGCTGCGTGAGTTTCGGCTGTTCGCTGCGGCGGGACGCTGTTCGATCTGCGGATCGAATGCGCTTTAAGTTTGTGGCACCCCGCCACTATATTGCAAGATGACTATTTCCTTGTGGCATTATCACTGGCGGGGCGCAGGGTTGGAACGATGGAACGATGGGACGGGGAACGTCCCTGCGGGGGGCCTGGGACTCTGTCCCAGACCCTGCGAAGGGCTATCCGCCCTTTCGAATCCTGACCAGGCTTCGCCTGGACTATCGTTTGCACACAAGCCGTCGGTTTCGGCCAATCGGTTATATCCGATAGTCTATCTCGCAACGCAACCCATCCCCGTTCTAAGCTCTAGGGGAGGTCGGGAGGGGGATCGCAATCCCCTTCCCGAAGGCGCAGATGCGCCGCGCTATCCGCCCTTTCGAATCCTGACCAGGCTTCGCCTGGACCATCTTGATACACATTCCGTCGGCTTCGGATCGCCGGTTGTACCTGGATAGTCTATTCCGGAGCGCAATCCGTTCCCCGTTGCTTGCGAACCGCATCGTAGCCGACAACCCTCATCGCCCCCCTAGGGGGAGATGTTGCGGCGCGCAGCGCGAAGCGGGCGCGTATCCGCAGAATCCCGAAGGGATTCTTACCGATCTCCGCAGCGACAGAGGGGGTTCC
>JAISBH010000170.1 GCA_031266295.1 Oscillospiraceae bacterium
AGGCGGTGGACGGCGTATCCCTCGCGCTGCGCAAGGGAGGGACGCTGGGCATCGTGGGCGAATCGGGATGCGGCAAGTCGGTAACGGCGTCCGCGATATTCCGTACGCTGCCCTCGTACGCGACTATCACCGGCGACATACTGCTCTATGAGAAGGACGGTCAGCGCCTAAGCCAGCCCGTCAACATCGCTAAACTGAACCCGGTCGGATCCGAGATACGCTCGATACGCGGCGGCAATATCGCAATGGTATTCCAGGAGCCGATGAAGGCGTTCTCGCCTATTCACACGATAGGCAACCAGATCGTCGAGGCAATACGCCTGCACGTGGAGAGCGACGAGAAGAAGGCGCGGCAAATCGCCATAGACACGCTGGGCCTCGTGGGGATATCCAGCCCAGGGCAGCGTATCGACGAATACCCGCACCAGCTCTCCGGCGGTATGCGCCAGCGCGCGATGATCGCGATGGCGCTGTCATGCAAGCCCGCTATACTGATCGCCGACGAGCCGACCACCGCGCTGGACGTGACCGTTCAGGCTCAAGTGCTGGATCTGATAAACAAGCTTAAGACGGAGATCAACACATCCGTTATATACATAACGCATGACCTAGGCGTTATCGCAGAGACGAGCGACGACGTCGCCGTTATGTACCTGGGCAAGGTCGTCGAATACTGCGACGTGGATTCATTGTTCCACAATCCGCGGCACCCATATACCCGCGCGCTGCTGCGATCCATACCTACGGCGGATAAACAGCGCAAGGGGCGGTTCGACTCGATTCGCGGCACCGTGCCGTATCCGATGAATCTGCCGGAGCGATGCGGGTTTTACGACCGCTGCGATCTGGCGGAGGCGGGGCTGTGCGACAAAACCGCCGCGCCGATGGTCGAGGCCGCGCCGGGACATTTGGTGCGCTGTTTCAAGGCCAAATCGTATATGGCAAAGGAGGTCGTGTGATGCAATCAGCGCCGACACGCCCCGAGCCGGTTAAAGCAGAACGGCTGCTGGACGTCAGGGGTATAAAGAAGCACTTCCCGATCACGAAGGGATTCCTCAAGCGCACGGTCGGATACGTCCGCGCCGTAGACGACGTGGATCTATACATCAACAAGGGCGAGACGCTGGCGCTGGTCGGCGAGTCCGGCTGCGGCAAGACGACGCTGGGACGATGCATACTCCAGGCCATCAAGCCGACCGCCGGCGAGGTATATTTCACCACGCGCAAGAACGACAAAGTCAACCTGGTCGATCTGCCGTACGACCGTCTGCGCGTGGTTCGCCGCGACATGCAGATGATATTCCAAGACCCCTACGCCTCGCTGAACCCGCGCATGACGACGCTTAATATAATAGCGGAGCCGCTAATCTGCCACAACCTGATGAGGGGGAATGAGCTGCGCGGCTACGTCGGCGAACTGATGGATACGGTCGGGTTGAATCCTTACCATCTGGAACGGTATCCGCACGCGTTCTCCGGCGGGCAGCGTCAGCGCATAGGGATCGCCCGCGCGCTGGCGACCAAGCCGCGCTTCCTCGTCTGCGACGAGGCGGTATCCGCGCTGGACGTGTCCGTTCAGGCGCAGATACTGAACCTGCTGATGGATCTGCAGGAGAGGATGGAGTTATCCTACCTGTTCATATCGCATGACCTGGGCGTAGTCAGCCACATATCCGACCGCGTCGGCGTGATGTATGTCGGGCATATTGTCGAATTGGCCGACACCCCGACGCTGTTCGACAAGCCCATGCACCCGTATACTCAAGCGCTGCTGTCCGCCAAGCCTGTGGCCGACCCGCGCCGCAAGTCGCGTCGAATCATGCTAGAGGGCGAGGTGGCCAACCCATCCAAACTGCCCGAGGGATGCCCGTTCCATCCACGCTGCCGCGACGTAATGCCCGAGTGCAAGACGGTAAAGCCGCAGTGGCGCGAGGTCGAGCCTGAGCATTTCGTCGCGTGCCATAGGGCGCAGAAGGGGTGACGACTATCTCGCTGGGGACGTCGCTGCTTGTGGCCGTCGTTGGACTGGCCGCGATAATGGTCGCCTCGTCGTTCTATTATCGATGGATATTGGAGCGGAGCCTGTTCACACGACTGAAGGATCTGGATGAGATACGCACGAGCGGACTGCCGCCCGCGCGCTGGCTGCGCAAGGGTAGTCCGCCGGTATGGGATAAACGCACGCTGCGCGGGCTTAAACGTCTGCGCAGCTTTGTCAAACGTACGCGCATGGTTGAGAACGAGGATACCCGCGCGCTCGTCATTGACGAGATGAACCAGATCATTGCCAGCAACCGATAGTTCAATAGTTATGACAACAGGAGAATGCCAGAATGAGAATAACATCCTGCAAGACCAATCACCTGACCAACCCTCTAGGATTCCAGACGAACGAAGCCGCGGTAACGTGGGTCGTCGAGGACACTCCGTCCAAGCAGCAGAAGAGCGCCCGCGTTCAAGTCGCCGCCGATCCCGCCATGCGGGACATATTGTGGGACAGCGGTACTGACACGCGGCTGGACAGCCGCGCGGCGACGCTGCCTATAACAATAGCGCCTCGCACACGCTATTACTGGACTGTATCGGTAGAGGGCGACGCGGGCGATTCAGCCATATCCGACGTGAATTGGTTTGAGACGGGCAAGATAGACGAACCGTGGACGGCGCAGTGGATCACCCCTCCGTGGACGGATCTATCGATTCACCCCTACGTGCGAAAGGAGTTCAGCGCGGCCGGGATCGTCAAGCGCGCTCGAGCGTATATAACGGGGCTTGGACTCTATGAGTTGTATATCAACGGACGGCGCATCGGCAATGAAGTTCTTACGCCGGATTGCAATTCATACGACTCATGGGTGCAGTATCAAACATTCGACGTAACCGGCGCGTTGAAGACGGGCGTTAACGCGTGCGGCGTCATGCTGGGCAACGGCTGGGCGAAGGGGCGGTTCGGCACGTTCGGCAAGAATAACACGCCGTATACGAATCGCTTCTCGCTGATCTGCGAGATTCATGTCGAGTATGAGGACGGCACATCCGACATTATCCGCACGGACGAGAGCTGGCGGTGCCATCGCTCGCCCGTCGTGGACAGCGGCATATATGACGGCGAGGCTTACGACGCTCGTTTGGAGATCAATGGCTGGAGCGAACCTGGGCTTGACGACGGTCAATGGGAGGCCGCGCAGCTGTTTGATCCTTCCGGGCTGGGTAAGCTGACCGACAGACTGTCTCCGCCGGTCAAAGTGATGCGCGAGATCAAGCCCCTCGCGGTAATCACTACGCCTGCAGGCGAAACCGTGCTGGACATGGGCCAGAACATGGTCGGCTGGCTGCGCTTCCGCGTTAATGAACCGAAGGGGACGCGTATCACAATCAGTCACGGCGAGATACTGCAGCACGATTGCTTCTACCGCGATAACCTGCGGGGAGCAAAGGCGCAGTTCGAATACATCGCCGACGGAACCGAGCGGTGGGTCGAGCCGCGGTTCACGTTCTACGGATTCAGGTACGCCAAGCTGGAGGGGTTCACGGGCGCGGTATCGGCGGATGATTTCGTCGGCTGCGTGGTATATTCGGCGCTGGATACCATCGGCAGCATCGAGACGTCCGATCCCAACGTCAACCAGTTGTTCCAGAACGCGTTATGGAGTCAGATGGACAACTTCCTTGACGTGCCAACGGACTGCCCGCAGCGCGACGAGCGCATGGGCTGGACGGGCGACACGGAGGTATTCTCGGGAACGGCGCTGTTCAACATGGACGCGTATCGGTTTTATGTGAAGTTCATGCACGACCTATGGCTGGAGCAGGCGCAATGCGAAGGCTTGGTCGCCAGCACGATCCCGACGTTCAGGAAAGATAAGCCGACCGAGGGCGGATTCATACAGGGCGGCGCGTGTTCCTGGAGCGACTGCGCGACGGTTGTGCCGTGGGAGGCATACCTGCACACGGGCGACCAGGCGATACTCGCCCGCCAGTATACCAGCATGAAGGCATGGGTAGACTGGGTCACGCGCACGTGTCAAAAGGACGGCACCGGGCTGCTATGGTCGAAAGGATTCCAGTTCGGCGACTGGCTCGCGCTGGACGGCCCGATCGAGGGAGGGGTGTTCGGCGGCACCGATAACGGCTATCTGGCGTCGGCATACTACCGTTTATCGTCGCTACTGGTATCGAAAGCGGCGGCTGTGCTGGGATACGATGAGGATGCAAAGCAGTATGGCGCGCTGTCCGAATCCATACGCAAGGCCATCGTCGGCGAGTATTTCACGCCGACCGGGAGGCTGGCGCTCAACAATCAGACGGCGTATGTTATCGCGCTGCATTTCCAGATCGCGGACGATTGGATGCGCCCGCGCGTGCTGGCGGAGCTGCTCGACCGGCTGACTAAAGACAACATGCACCTGAAAACGGGCTTCATCGGCACGCCGTATCTGTGCCGCGCGCTGACCGATAACGGACGTCCGGGAGCGGCGTACCGACTGTTCCTCAACACCGATTACCCCAGTTGGTTGTATGAGGTTTTGATGGGCGCCACGACGATTTGGGAACGCTGGAACAGCGTTCTGCCCGACGGCCTTCTCTCCGGCACCGACATGAACTCGCTGAACCATTACGCCTACGGTTCCATCGTCGAATGGATGTACCGCAACATGTGCGGCGTCAATCCGGTTGAGGACGCGCCGGGGTTCAAGAAGATCCGCCTTGCACCCCAGCCGAATGAGAAACTGACGTTCGCGC
This sequence comes from Oscillospiraceae bacterium, assembly GCA_031266295.1. Lineage (GTDB taxonomy): Bacteria > Bacillota > Clostridia > Christensenellales > Aristaeellaceae > BNUH01. Next base: position 4,744 of record JAISBH010000170.1, read on the forward strand.
GCGCCAGTGTGAAAACCGCTATGGGCATAGTGTGCTGCGGTTGGAGATTTACTGATAACAACGCGCTCGTGGTGGAGACGGAGGTACCCTTTAACTCCGAAGCGGAATTATACTTGCCACACGCGCGCTTGGAAAACATTGACGGCCTGGATGGATTCAGCGCGGAACAAGTGGACGAGTCCGTGCGGGTCACGCTGGCTGCGGGGCGATATAGCTTTACGTACATGCCGTCAAAGCCGTTCGAGCTGTATCGGCCTGATGAGCAGTCGCGGCGTTGATGGGGGATATATCGCTTAACGGAAAAATTCGGGGCTGGTTCGCAATGAGGGTTGGGGAATCGGTTGCGTTCCTGAACGCCCCCTCTGTCGCTGCGGCGACATCTCCCCCTGAGGGGGCGATGAGGGTTGTCGGTTACGTTCCGGAACAGACTATCCAGGTACAACCGGCAGTCCGAAGCCGGTAGATTGTGTATCACGATGGTCCAGGCGAAGCCTGGTCAGGATTCGAAAGGGCGGATAGCCCTTCGCAGGGTCCGGGA
>JAISBH010000273.1 GCA_031266295.1 Oscillospiraceae bacterium
CCTGCCATAAACATTGACATTCTTCCCATTCCGAGTTAATATATCTCTAATCATCGTATAATTCGTCAAGGAGGCGCCGACCATGATCGCATACTCATCCCAACTATGGATGCAGGTTATTTATAGGCGATCGCGTCGGTAGCTCATAGAGCCGCCGATGCGATCGCCCGTAGGCGTTGCGTCGGCAGGAGAGTAACACCCGCTCCGGAACGACGCATCGTTCCGGAGTTTTTGTTATCCCGAAAGGAGGCCTCACCATGCCGGTAATCGAGACCAGCGAGTTAAGCAAGACCTACCTAGCCAAGGTGAAGGGCGAGGGACTGGGCGCAAGCGTGCGCGCGCTGTTCAGCCCGCAGTGGAAGCAAGTCGACGCTGTGCGCGGCGTCAGCCTAGCCGTCGAACCAGGCGAGATCGTCGCGTTCATCGGGCCAAACGGCGCAGGCAAGTCCACGTTCATCAAGATGCTGTGCGGTATACTGCATCCCAGCGGCGGCGGGCTGAGCGTGCTTGGCATGTCGCCGATGAAGGATCGCCGACGGCTGGCGATGCGCATCGGCACGGTGTTCGGGCAGAAATCCCAGCTGTGGCTGCACCTGCCTCCGCTGGACAGCTTCACGCTGCTGGCCGCGATATACGAGATCGGCGATGCGGAACGCAAGCGCCGCGTCGCCGAACTGACGGAGATATTCGAGCTGGGTGAGTTTATCCAAACGCCCGTAAGAAAACTGTCGCTGGGTCAACGCATCAGATGTGAAGTCGCGGCCTCGCTGCTTCACGATCCCGAACTGCTGTTCTTGGATGAACCCACGATCGGCTTGGACGTCGTGGTCAAGCAGGCCATCCGCGCGCTGATACTCCGCCGAAACCGCGAACGCGGCACCACCGTGTTCCTCACCAGCCACGATCCCGCCGACATCGAGAACCTGTGCCGCCGCGCCGTGGTAATCGACCACGGCAGCCTCATCATGGATTGCGCCGTCGATCAACTCAAGGCGGCGGCGGGTTTGGCGAACGACAGCTCGTCGACCGAACCCTTCACCGAACCCTCGATGGAAGATATCATCGCGTCGATATTCCGAAAGGGGGCGGCTGTATGAGAATGATCATCGGGAGACTGCGCAAATACTACATAATCGCGCGCGTGAGTTTCATCAACTCCATCACGTACCGCGCGCCGCTGTTCACGCGTTTCGTGTTCTATACGATGTTCATCTATATCTTTATGGGATTGTGGGGCGCTATATATCGCGAGGGCGGCGTGAACGGCTACAGTTACACCCAAATGGTGTGGTACTTGATCATGACCGAGGGTATCACGTTCGCGTGCGGCTCGGGCGTGTTCGGCATGATGAACAGCGACATCAAGACCGGCTCCATCGCCTACCAGCTGGGCCGCCCCACCCACTACGTGTTGTACCAGTTCGCTAGTTCCGCAGGCCAGATGCTGCTGAACATAATCCTGTTCGGCGCGCTTGCGGCCGCGCTAGGCCTTATATTCGTGGGTCCCCTGCCTGGATTCAGGCTGGGGGTGATACCGCCGCTGGCGTTGTCCGTCACGCTGTCGATCATCCAGAATTACTTCTCGCTGATGCTGCTGGGACTCTCGTCGTTTGTGATTGAAGACAACTCCGCGCTGTACTTGATCTACCAGAAACTGAACTTCATGCTGGGATTGTTCCTGCCAATGGAGTTCCTGCCCGAAGCGATTCAGCGCGTTGCGCGAAACCTGCCGTTCTCGTACGTATACTGGGCGCCCGCGAAGATATTCGTCGGCTACACCCCTGAATTGTTCTGGCAGCTGATACCACGCCAGGCGATGTGGGCCATCCTGGCGGTCACGCTGACCATGCTCGCGTACAACTTCAGCGTGCGCCGCCTGCAAGTGAACGGAGGCTGACTATGACCGCCATAAACCGCGCGATCCGTGACTTTCGCAAGCATCTGCGCATATTCGCCTGTTACTACCGTTTAAACCTGGCTTCCGCGTTGGAATATCGCGCCAGCTTCTTCATGCAGGCGTTCGGCATGGCGCTGTCAAACAGCTCGTTCATATTCTTCTGGTGGATAGCGTTCGGCCATGTGGGGGGCAGCATCGCGGGATACTCGTTCGAGGACGTGCTGTTCATCTGGGCCGTTGGCAGCTGTGGTTATGGACTGTTTGCTATACTGTTCGCGAACGCGTCCAGCCTGACTCAATTGATCATCACGGGCGAACTGGATACGTTCCTGTTGCAGCCGTGCAACGTACTTATGAACCTGCTCTGCGCGAAAACCTCACTGCAGGCTTATGGCGACGTGCTGTACGGAATCATCCTGATGACGCTGTTCTACGCCGGAAACGCCGCCGCGTGGTTGTGGTTCGCGTTGGGTTCGCTGGCGTTCATGGCGATCTTCGCGGCCATAACACTGACTTCGCACACGTTGAGCTTCTATTGGGGGGATGCCAGCGCCGTCGGTTCGCTGGCCGGCGAATTCGCGATGAACTTCGCCATCTATCCGGAGAAGATATACGGCCCGGCCGTCCGCGCGGTGATGTACAGCCTGATCCCAATAGCCGCCGCCGTGCACGTGCCGCTTCGGATGTTCCATGGATTCGAGCCTTGGACGGCGCTGGCCGCGCTAGGAGGCGCGATCGCATACTGCGTAGCGGCGGGGGCGTTCTTCTATCGTGGACTTAGGCGTTATGAATCGGGGAACGCGATCGTTACGAAGATGTGATTGTTTTATGTGCCGTAATTTGGTACAATGGATTCAGCGAATCAAAAGGAGACCATACCGCAGATGACGCTAGCCGAAACCCTCCGCCGAATCCGAGCGCGATACCCCCGCGCTGCGCTGCTGGAAAACGAACCCCTCTCCCGCTGGACGTCGTTCAGGATAGGCGGTCCCTCCGACGCGCTGTTCATGCCGCGCGACGCGGATGAACTGGCGTACGCGCTGTCAACCGCGCGAGACCTCGGCGTGCCGTCGACCATCATCGGCAACGGAACAAACCTGCTGGTGCGCGACGGCGGCATAAGGGGATTGACGATCCGCGTGGCCGATCATCGCGGCGGAACAATCGCGCTGGGCGCGCCCCTAACCCATATCGCTATCGACGGTGAGAGGATGACCGCCGGGGCGGGCGCGCTGCTCAGCGCGGCGGCTCGAGCGGCGGCGAACGTGGGGCTATCCGGCATGGAGGCGATCAGCGGCATCCCTGGCGCGGTGGGCGGCGCGGCATGGATGAACGCCGGGGCGTACGACGGAGAGATCGCGCGGGTTGTCGCCTCCGTCGGCGCGTTGAGCAAGGATTATGAACCGGTTGAATTCTCGGGCGAACGTCTAGCGTTCCGATACAGGGGCAGCGGCATGATGGACGAGGGCGCGGTCATCATCCGCGTGGATTTCATTCTAAGGCCCGACGATCCGCGACTAATTGCGGAACGCATGGCCGACTATACCAAGCGGCGCAAGTCAAAGCAGCCGCTGTCCGACGCCAGCGCGGGCAGCTTCTTTAAGCGCCCAGAGGGACACTTTGCCGGCACCCTGATAGAGTCCGCCGGGCTGAAGGGCTTCGCCGTGGGCGGCGCGATGGTCTCCCCGATGCACGCGGGATTCATCGTGAACAAGGGCGGCGCGACCGCGCGCGACGTGCTGGCGTTGAAGGACGAGATAATCCGCCGTGTGCGAGATGTCTCCGGGATCGAGTTGGAGCCGGAGACGCGCGTAATCGGCGAAGACTGACAAAATATTTAGACGCGTTGACCAAACCGATGGATAAATCGATGAATATACCGATAAATAACGTAAACCTTTCGTTCTCATCGCGCGTCAAAGAAGAGGTGGCGTCAGCGCCATACGGCGCGGCGTGCTGTGTGACGGCGGAGATGAGCGCGCTGATGTACACCACCTCCACGCTGACCATTGACGCGGACAACGAACTTACGCTGCGGATGAACAGCCGCAGCGTGTGCGCGGTGAACCGGGCGCGGAAGTTAGCTCGCGCTTTACTAGACGGCGCAAGCGATGTTTCATCCCCCTGCGCGACGGGTATATGCATTAACGGAGGCGCGGCGGATCAACCGTACTCAAACCCTAGCGAAGCGGTCTGGGTAGGCGATCAGGCGCGGCGTCTTCTGAATGTCTGTGGGTTGCTGGGCGATCAAGGCTGGTTTGCGGTTAGCGATGTGGAGAGGCCGTCGACGAACGCGAAATCATGCTGCCGCGCGGCGTTCTTGCGCGGATCGTTCCTGGGCGGCGGCTCGGCGGCTGATCCGGCGAAGGAATATCATCTGGAGTTCGTCAACTCTGACGAGCGGCTGGCCGTCATCTGGGTAGAACTGCTCGAAGGGCTGAGACTTACGCCGCGCTCCGTTTGGCGCAAGAATCAGCGCGTCGTGTACCTCAAGGAAGCGGAGCAGATCGCGCTGCTGCTGACCGTGATGCGCGCGGCCGCGTCCCGCCTGTACGTCGATGACGCGCGCATACTCAAGGGT
>JAISBH010000014.1 GCA_031266295.1 Oscillospiraceae bacterium
AGGGGGAGATGCCGCCGCAGCGACAGAGGGGGGACTTTCCGAAGGCGGCAGCAACGCCAAATTTGGAATTGTTGGAACTAAAAGATTGCTAATCCTTAACGCATTTCTTGCACGGTTCCTTGCCTTCATCAAGCGCGCAGGTGAGCGTGGTCTCGCGCGGGTTTTTCATATTTGAGCAGGCGGGGTTGTAATGATACTTTGTGCCGGTCTTCCCCAGATATATGGGGCGCGCGGCGATTCTGATATCATACAGACCCTCGGGGAGCTGATCGGGTTCGATCGCAGATACGTCGTACAGCTTGTTCAGCGCGAGGGCGAAGGCCTCGGAGCCGAACATGTTTTCGGCATCGGTGATGGGCGAGACGGTCAGCGCGCCGGACTCGATATAACCGCCATACACATATTCATCCGACTCGACCGTAACCGGGTACCACGCCGATTCCAGCGGATCGCCGGAAGCTAACACGCATACCACCGTGCCTGTATTCGGTATGACCGTGACGGCGTCGCCGCCGGGCTGACTGTAAACGCTGACGGCGTTGGCGTTGGTCGTGCCGATGCGAACATCCAGATGATCCAGGTCGATGAAGCCGCTCTCGTCCAGCGGGATAGGCAGCGCTAACGCCAACTCAGGCGCAGCCTCCGAGAGCGCCGACGTGAAAACTAGCGCAATTATAAGCATCAATAATGATAAGGGCTTGAAATGACCACGCATGGCAACCGCCTCCAATTTTTATAGAGTTCACCTATTCTGTAAAATGATAACACACAGACATTCTGTTTTCAATGGAAATAATTAACAAGGCCTGTTCGAAGAATCTCGAGCAGGCTTTGTGATCTTTTTCGAATAGGCCCAATAAACTAACTTGCCGCGTCCGCAACCTTCGACTTCGACTTCGGGTGCTTCACCCACTCGGGCGTGCCGATAACCTCTGTCTTAATCGAAGTGGGCGGCGTCTCCAGCAGCGCGGGATTTTCCATATACTTCCTCCAGCCGCGAAACAGCGTGGCATACGCCAGCCCGTTCATAATCCGCTCGTCGCCGACAAACCCCAGCGGGATCACGCGCTTGATGACTATATCTCCGTTTGGATTCGCGCGAGCCTTACGGCTGATCTTGCCCAGACTTAGGAACAGCCCGGTCGTGCCGAAGTTATAGATATGATGATAGATGTAATTGATCCCCAGCGAGGCCATGTTAGTTACGAACAGCGATGTATGGAACGGGCTTAAGTCGATGATTGCGCGAGGCATCAGGCCATACCTATCCAGCAGCCGCAGCCCGCCGACCAGAAACGTGGGTAGCAACGGCGCTGATACTAGCCCCCTCACGAGGCGTTCCGTGCCATTGCCCATCGCAGTGGGATTTCGGTTCGCGGCTATCGCGGCCTCGACGCGCTCAGACACGTCGAATATCGTATCGCGTGGGTCGAACTTTACCTTTACGGCGGAGGCGTCCGACTTGGATTGTTTATCCTGCTTGAGCACCATGAACGACACCGTGATCTCGTTGCGCGCGAATATCTGTTTGTTTACAACAAAGCGGTTCGACTCGGGGTTCTCGGTAAGCACGCGTACGTATGCCGCGATGATTATTGACATGAACGACACTGTCCTGCCCATCTCGCGCTGACGCTGGATATAATCCGCCACTTTGTCGTAATCTACTTCCTGTGGCGTCCACACCTGCGCGTCGCATCGCTGCGGCATCAGGTACGCCGTCATCATTTGAATCGGGTCAATATTAGTTAGCCGCCTGCCGTCAAACCTAAATCCAAACATGCAATCATTCCTTCTATAGTTATTGTTATGTGATTAATTTTCCATTACCTGTATCATACTTGATTACGCCGCTCACGTCAATGTAAAGTTGAAGTTTTGATGATGGAGCTATGAATAATATTCATCCATTCCAGGCAAGATACTACCATGTGTTCCATATATACGGAGGATAATGGCATGAGCAAGTATGGTTTTTTTCCACACGCGCTAGCAGCTGGCGCTGTAGTATTACTTTTGCTCTCCGGGCGGGCGGGCGAACCTCCGGAGATGGACGCAAGCCGCGCGGCTCTGTCCGCCGCGCTGGAGCAAGGCAGTGTGATTCGATTACACGTGATAGCGAACAGCGATTCCAACGAGGATCAGGCGCTGAAGCTGCGAGTGCGCGACGCCATACTGGAGGCGTACGCCTCGACGCTGGCCGCGTCCGATCCAAACGAAGCGAGGCGTACGATTCTGGCGAACACACATAATCTGCAAACCCTCGCCGAAGCCGTCGTCGCCGAGTATGGCGCTGAGGCGGCCGTAAAAGTAACGTTCGCGCCGGAGCGCTTCCCGGACCGAGAATACGCTGGGATGATTGTCCCCGATGGTACATATGATTCACTAATTGTGAGCATAGGCGAAGCCGCCGGACGCAACTGGTGGTGTGTGATGTACCCGCCGCTGTGTCTGCTGACGCCGGATACTATCGCGGCCGCCGAGGCCGCGATACCTGTCAATTCGGTAGCGGATAAGGGTGTAAGACCCTCCGTCCCTCCCGTCGCGAACTGCGCGAAATTGCCGCAGAATGTTTCCGACCTATGCAAGGCCGGCAAACTGCTGCCAGCCGCCGCTCCGGTTAAGCGGCCTCAGCCTATACAGGAAAGAATCCCTTCGGGATTCTACGGATACGCACCCGCTTCGCGCGGCCAGCGTCTATTCGAGAGCACGCTGCTGCGCTGGTTTAGAACATTGGTAAATAATATATAACATAGATGATTAGATGGAGGATTCCCATGCGTGAACGCAGCGCATCCCGTATGACGAACGGGCAAGGCAGTACGGATGGATTCAGGAGGGCGGGACGGAGGCGCGCCGTGATATGGGGCGTCCAGCTGGCCGTGGTGGTGGTCGTACTGACACTGCTTGTGTCGGTATGGGCTTCAGCCGCGACCTCTATCGCCTGGGGCTCTACGGGCAGCAACGTCACCGCCGTTCAAAAGAAACTTAAGCAGTGGGGTTATTACAGCGGCTCTGTGGACGGCGTGTATGGTCAAAGCACCTACAATGCGGTCGTCGCGTTCCAGAAGAAGAACGGGCTGAAGGCCGACGGCGTCGTCGGCGCGTCAACCGCCGCCGCTATAGGCGTCACGCTCAACGGCGGTTCATCCAACGGATCGTCAAACGGCTCTGTCTCGGCCAGTGGAGGATATGCCAGTAGCGAAACAGAGATTCTGGCGCGCATCATCCACGGCGAGGCGCGCGGCGAACCATATATCGGCAAGGTCGCAGTAGCGGCGGTGGTGCTCAATCGAGTACGCAACGCATCGTTCCCGAATACAGTTGCGGCGGTGGTATACCAATCGGGAGCGTTCGACGCTGTATCCGACGGCCAGATCTGGCTAACGCCCAATGATGAAAGCTGGCGTGCGGCTCGCGATGCGTTGAACGGCTGGGATCCAACATACGGCTGCCTGTATTATTTCAATCCGCAGACTGCGACCAACGCGTGGATCTGGTCGCGCGAAGTGCGACTGAAGATTGGCCGCCACTGGTTCGCGATATAGGAGGGACACAATGCAAGCGAATGCAAACAACACGAACTGGCGCGGCCGTTATAGAGGCCGCGATGATTGGAACTCAAGCGGTCGATCGGGCGGACGCTCGATAAACAAGGCCGCAGTCGCGCTAGCCGTGCTGCTGGCCGCCGCGATAGGGATAATTGCGTGGCAGACAGCGCGAGCAGAGAAGCTCAAGCGTTCATTGGAGGTAGCGCGCCAGCAAGCGTTCTACAGCCTGATCGACGGATTAAACAGCGTCGAGCTGAATCTGAGCAAACTGATGGTCAGCTCCACGCCCGGCGAAGGCGCGATGCTGCTATCCCGCGTCTCGATGCAAGCGG
>JAISBH010000025.1 GCA_031266295.1 Oscillospiraceae bacterium
CAGGCGCATGACATTAGACGCTATAAAAAAAGTCTCGGCAGCCACAAAATCGCCCCGATAAGCTATGCTTTCGGATCGTCAGTAGCGCTCGTTTTTCCTTGCGCTGTATAGCAATATCGGCTCTGGGGGTTGAAAAGTCAGGATTTTACATCTCTCTAAGTGAATTGTCAAATGCTAGCGTGTCGGCATGTGCAGGACGCGCGCCACTATCGCACCGCGCGCGTTCTCTTGCTAATTCCGCGGACACGAGTATACTGAATAACGAATCGACGTAAAACGGAGGATTCGTTATGATACTGATCGATACCCACTGCGATACCCTCTCCGTGATGGCGGGACTCGGCGGCGACATCAACGTGCCAGGGCAGACCATTACCCCCAGCCGGATGCGCGAGGGTGGCGTAACGATGCAGGTATGTACGCTGTTCGCGGGTTTGGAAGGTCCGGCGGGCAACCCGGCAGACCTGGCGCAAAAGCAGCTGGCCGCCATACACTGCTTCACCGACGAGGGCATTAGACACATCAAGGAATACGGCGAGATCGAGGACGGCGTGCCCAGCGTGCTATTGTCGGTCGAAGGCGCGGAGATATTCGAAGGCTCTCTGGAGTCGCTGCGTAAGTATTACGACGCTGGCGTGCGGATGTGCGCGCTGACGTGGAATCACGAGAATCAGTTGGGGCATCCGCATTGCGGGGATACGGAGAAGCCGCTCAAACCGTTCGGCTGGGACGCCGTGCACGAGATGAACAGTCTCGGCATCGCAGTCGATGTGTCGCATTTGGGTACGGGCGGGTTTTGGGATCTGATTGAACACGCCGAGAAGCCGCCGATGGCGTCTCACTCGTGCTGCCTGGCGCTGCAGCCCCGCTGGACGCGCAACCTCTCCGACGACCAGATTAAGGCGCTGATCGCGCGCGGAGGCTGGATCGGGATGAACTTTTGCAGCGCGTTTCTGTCGGATCAACGGGCGACGATCGACGATATCGTGCGCCATATCGCGCATATCGTGGAATTGGGCGGCGTGAAACACGTCGGGTTCGGCAGCGATTTCGACGGCATACCCTGCAACCCGATTGGATTAGACGGCCCGCACGAGTTCCCGAGCCTGCTAGACGCGCTGCGCGAACGCTTCAGCGAGGCGGAGGTGGAAGGAATCGCTGGACTGAACTTTATGGAGTATACGAAACGGCTGTAATTTTCTGGAATTGCTTGTTCTGATTTCATCCCATGGCGCACACAATAGAACAATCAGAATCCACTTGAATTGTGCCTTGGGGGAGGGATCGGAATGATGGATTACCGCCGTTCCATACGGCGATGGGCTTGTTTGCTGATCGCTGCGACGCTGATACTGACGGGCGCGGCTCCAGTTCTGGCCGAGAGCGGCGCGGCGCTGGAGTCCGGCAGCCCGTTTGATCTGCAAACGCCCGCGTACATACTCGTCGAGGCGCAGACAGGCCAGGTGATATTTGAAAAGAACGCGGACGATAAGCGCCCCGTCGCCAGCATCACCAAACTGATGCCGATACTACTGACGCTGGAAGAACTGGATCGAGGCGTTATCAAACTGGCTGACAAGGTTCATTGTTCGGCGAACGCGGCGGGGATGGGAGGATCGCAGGCGCTGCTGGACGCGAATACGCTGTATCCGATGGAGGATCTATTCAAGTCAATGATCATAGCCAGCGCTAACGACAGCGCCGTCGCGATCTCTGAATACTTGAACGGCAGCGAGGAAGCGTTCGTGAAGCGGATGAACGAGCGCGCCGCGCAATTGGGTATGACTAACACCCACTATAAAAACGTGACCGGACTACCGGTAGACGGCCAGTACACGACGGCGAGGGATGTGGCTACGCTGTCTCGCGAAGTCGGCAAACACCCGCTATACTTCAAGTATTCGACGATTTGGATGGATACGCTGACACATCCGAGCGGCCGGACGACTGATTTGACGAACACAAACCGGCTGATACGTTTTTATGAAGGGGCGGACGGATTCAAGACGGGATCGACAAACGAGGCGCGGTATTGCCTGTCGGCGACGGCGCAGCGCGGAAACACGCGAATGATAGCGGTAGTGCTGGGAACGCCCGCGAGCCAGACACGTTTTGACGAAGCGCGCAAGATGCTGGAGTACGGTTTCGCGAACTATCAGTTGAACGCAGTGGCTAAAGGAGGCGATCTGCTGGGCGCGGAAGTGCCGGTGAGATTCGGCGCGAGGAACGCGGTTCCGGCGGCGATAGGCTCGGACGTGGATCTGTTGCTGACAAAGGGCAAGGAACGCGATCTGGCAATCGAGGCGACACTGGCGGAGTCATTGCCCGCGCCGGTGCGCAAAGGCGATCCTATCGGCGAGGTGAAGGTAACGCTGAATGGCGAAACGATCCTGACCATTCCCGCAGTCGCGGCAATCGACGTGCCATATCCCGGTTTCGTTGAAGGCGTACTGACCATCATTCGCAATTGGAAAGTCTAAAATCAAGAGTAAACCAGGCGATAACAAACGTTTACAGGTTCGGCGAGCAGGCT
>JAISBH010000049.1 GCA_031266295.1 Oscillospiraceae bacterium
CTCGCCGTCGTCTCCCGACAGCGCGCAGCTAACATATAGGAATTCGCCGGGCGCGGCCATCGCCTCCAATAAGTTGAGATTGGTCAGCGCGATCAGCGTGCGCATGTCCAGACCAAGCGGAGCGTCGAGCATCGCTTCGGCCTCCAGCAGTTCAATATCGGTGAGCAGGCCTTCGCCGCCCGATACTAGCGCGCCGTCGGTCAGCCCCAGTATCAGCGCGGCGCGGGTTCGACCCTGCTTCGCGCGGCCTACCTCGCCGATCATCACTCGACCTCGCTCAGGAGGCAGTGCGCCCAGTTCCAGCGACTCTATGCCCGTTCGCACGATTCGCGTCGCCGTCGCTAAAGACGCGTGTCTACCAGCCAGCAGAGCGTCCAGCTGATCCAATAGATTCAGCCACAACTGCCACACCTGCGCGGTATGCGAGGCCTCAAGGATCATGCCGCGAGCGGTCAGTTCATCATATAGTCCGGTCAGTTTCTTGTACAGTCCGGTCTCTTCGGTGAATTGCCATAGCGCGCGCGCGAACTCGCCATTCCGTTCGGCGAGGCGCAGGCCCTTGCGCAGATCGGTCAGCGGCTCGACGGCCAGGAGGCGCAGCGGTTCAGTGCCCGCGCGCAGAGCTGCTTCGTCAGGCGTGAGCTGGAATGGGGTTGGTTCGTCAAGAGGCTTCAGCCATCGCGGGCCTTCCAGCGCGTGGGATCGAGCGTACGCGTCGAGCGCGGACGCTTCGTCTGAGTCCAGCTCCGAGAATCCGCTATGGATCCAATCCGCCAGCGCAGCGGTCGGCGAATCCTTCGCCGCGAAGTCGATCGCACCCAGCAACGCCATGAACAGCGGGTGCGCGGAGGCTGGACGCTTGCGATCCAGGTACACCGGAACGCCCATCCGGGTGAACACGCGGGCGAGCGCGTCGCCATGCGTGTCCAGGCTGGCGTGTAGCACGCGGATATCGTCAGGACTGACGCCGGACGCGATCAGGCGCAACACATGCGCGGCGGCGCGTTCGGCCTCGCCATGGGTCGTCGGCTCGACAGCGTATTCGATAGAGGGGGACGAATCCGCGTCATACGCGCGCGGCGAAGCGGCGTTCGCGAACAGCGCGCGTTCCAGATAACGGATCGGTACAGCCGCGTCTAACGGATCATCGATATGTTCATGAACATACTCCACCTTCGCGCGCGCGAACCACCGTTCCAGCCGCTCCAGTGTCGCGCGCGCGGGAGTGAACAGCCTCCCGTCCGGCGCGTCCGTACGATCCCACGTCAGCGCGAGCGTGAACGAGCGGGACAGCTTCGCCGCACGGCAGAATAAGTCCGCCATCGACGGCACGATCAGGTCGAAACCGTACACCCATACCCGTGCGTCGGTCATTACCCCCGACGCAGCCAACCGATCCAGCATCGCGCGCTGGGTGTCGTCGCCATCGACAAACTGTCCGGAGAGAACCTCTTCATAGCCGTCGAATATCGCGGCCATGTCCATTAGCTTGCCGCGCATTGTTCCGCCGCATCGCTCCGCCAGCGAGCGCACGGACTGGGGCGTCTGTCCCGCGCGCTTGAACGCGCCGATCTGCTCCGCCATCCTGAGCGCGAACCCACGCCGCCCCGACGCGCGCCTGTAGTATGACAGCGAAGGCGCTATACCGTCCATCAACGATTGAACGGCCATCGCCTTGCCTTCTGTGCCGATGCGCGCCTGAGCGGGTTTTCCGGCGGCGTCAAACACGCGCTCGGTCAGCCGAGAGGGTGAGAGTACATCCAGCGCGAAGAAGCCGGGTATTTGCAGCTGGCGTAGTATCTCGACCTCCGCCTGCAGCGTGTACTGTTCGGGTACGAGCAGGATCAGTTTATCCTCGCCGCGTTCAAGCGCCGCGCCGATTTCGTCTACCACGCGCGGCAGCAGCCGTCCAGGCCGCCCTGTCATAATCCTGGCTGGTTCCATTATATCACCATCATCGCTTAACTTTTACTTACCCATCCCAAACGGGTATCATCGCCTCGCCCGACGCGTCTGGGCCTTGGTTGTAACCCTCGCTCAATCCGATAGCCATGCGATGCGCTTTCACGCGCCGATACGCTGAATGTGTCAGCGGCCTGTCCAAACCGAATAACGCTGAACGCGCGGTCGGCGTAAACTGCCCCATCAGCGACACGGGCGTGCCGGGAGGGAGGTTCGAGGCCAGCCAGTTCAGCGATTGGATGGACTCGCGGATATAGCCGGGGAGGATTAGGTGGCGCACGATTGTGCCGCGCAGCATCGTGCCGCCAGGGTCATAGATGGCGGGGCCTGTTTGATCGCGCATCGCGAGGATAGCCGCCCGCGCGACAGCGGGATAATCCGCCGCGCCGGAGAGTCTGCTCGCCAACGCTGAATCAGAATATTTATAATCAGGCAGGTATATATCAATCAGGCCGTTCAGCGCGGCGATATCCTCCAGCGTCTCGTAGCCGCTGGTATTGTATACGACGGGTATCGCGGGACGGGCGATGCGCAGCGCGTCGATAACGGCTGACAGGAAGGGCGTCGCTCCAACCAGGTTGATGTTGTGTACGCCGCGCGCCTCAAGCGAGCGGAACGCATCCGCCAGTTCATCCACGGTATAAACGCGCCCATATTCAGAAGGGTTGTCCCAGCTGATCGGCGCGTTCTGGCAATACGCGCACCTCAACGCGCAGCCGCAGAAGAACACCGCTCCGCTGCCCTTGGTTCCCGATAAGCATGGCTCCTCGCCGTAGTGCGGAGTCGCCTTGGCCACACGCGGCGCCGTACCCATCCGGCACAGTCCGCCGCCTTCGACCTCGTTGCGAGCCGCTCCGCAGCGTCTTGGGCACAGCGTGCAGGCAGCCGCGCCCGTTTGACCTGCCGTCAATGGATTACACGCACGCTTGCTCAGGCGGCGACGTGAAGCGCGCGCGTATCATCTCCGTCAGCGCGGCGTATGCCTCGTCCTCGTCCTCGCCGTCAAGCACCAGGAACAGCGAATCCGAGTTCTTGCTGCTTAGCGAAAGCACGCCCATCAGGCTCTTAGCGTTGACGACCTTGCTTCCTTGCTCAATGAGTATCCTTGAGTCGAACTTGCTCGACAATTGCGCCAGCAGCGCGGCCGACCGCGCATTGAACCCCTCTAACCCGCCCAGATCTATTTGATGCCGTTTCATGGGAAATCAGGCCCTCCTTTCAGGATGATGCGATTCGGTATGGCGTGCCTCGGGATAGCATGATAGAACGGCGCGATAGTATAGACATCGAGACGCCACATATATGACTATGCGCGGCGTGTACTGTTCATGACTGATTTTATGCGATTCATATATGCCTCTATCAATCAATCGCGCAATCGCACGCGGTTCGGAGCGTGTCCGCGATCATCGTTCCTCGCCAGCGATTCTGCCAACCGCTCTATCTTGCGCAGACGGTGATTCATGCCGGATTTGCCCACTGCGGGTGTGAGCACCCGGCCCAATTCGGCCAGCGGCAGTTCCGGATGATTCAGCCGCGCCTCCGCCGTTTCACGAAGAGCATCGGGCAGGGAGCCTAGTCCGACGACGCGCGCAACGGCCTTGATCGCCCGAACGTGACGATCGGCCGCGTCGACCGCCTTGTCCAGGTTTGCGGAGTCGCAGTTCGTAGCGCGGTTGACCTGGTTGCGCATACCCTTGAGTATGCGCGCGT
>JAISBH010000093.1 GCA_031266295.1 Oscillospiraceae bacterium
CGCGCGGCCTATCTCTACACCGGAATGGCCATGGCGGCTCGCCGAACGAACGACGAAAGCCTGATGGCCGCCTGCCGCCGTCTATGGTCGGACATCGTCGGCCGTCAACTCTATGTGACGGGCGCAATCGGTCAGTCTTGCCACGGCGAGTCGTTCTCATTCGGTTACGACCTGCCCAACGACACGGTGTACGCCGAGACCTGCGCCGCCATCGGGCTTGTGTTCTTCGCGCGGGCGATGCTCGACTGCGAGACGAAGTCGGAATACGCGGATGTGATGGAAACCGCGCTCTACAACGCGATTCCGTCCGGCATGTCGCTGGATGGGAAGCGCTACTTCTATGTGAATCCATTGGAGGTCTGGCCGGAAGCGTCGGAGAAAAACCAGAGTCGGCGCCACGCGCTCCCCGAACGTCCGGGTTGGTACGGCTGCGCCTGCTGCCCACCCAATGTGGCGAGGATTTATATGTCGCTCGGTGATTACGCGTACGGGCGGAATGATTCGACGCTCTTCGTGCATTTGTATTCGGCGGGGGAAGTCCGCTTCTCAATGCCGGACGGCGATGCAGCCATACGCGTTGACACGGCGTACCCCTGGGACGGCGCGGTCAATATCGGCGTCATGAAAACCAGCGGCGCGGCATGGACTATCGCGCTGCGTATGCCCGGTTGGTGCACCGATCCCGCCGTAACCCTGAACGGCAAGGATGTCAACATCGACGCCGCCGAAAACGGATATGTGTACATAAAAAGGCAGTGGCAGTCAGGCGATGCAATCACGCTGAATTTCCCCATGCCGCCGCGAGCGGTTCGCGCAAACCCGCTGGTTCGTGCCGACGCCGGTAAGGCTGCCGTTCTAAGAGGGCCGGTTGTGTTCTGTATGGAAGAGATTGACAACGACGCAAACCTGTCCGCACTCTCCATCAACGCCAACGCCGCAATGTTCACGTCAGAGCCGGACGATAGCCTGATGCCCGGAGCAGTGAAAATCAGCGCGCCCGGTTTCCGCGACACAACCGACACCACCTCACTATACATGGATAACGCGTCTATTCGCCGCGAACCCGCGAGTCTGTCGTTTATCCCCTACAGCCTTTGGGCCAATCGCGGCAAGGGCGAGATGCAGGTGTGGACGCGAATCGCGCTTTAAGAGGTTAAGAGATGTTACGGGGGAGCGATTGCCACTCCCCCTAATCAATGTACGCAGTTGACGAATCCTGACGAATGCCGTATACTAACCCAAGCTTAGTCGATAGGCGGGATGTCGTGACGTATGTCGGATCGGTTCAAAGGGACTTGTACGAGCGGGCGGGGTTTACGATTCTTAAGGATGATGTAATAATCACGGATGAACGTGTCGTTCATGTAGAGCTAAGGCATCCTGGCGTATGGGAGCCATATCGCGGCTACCTGCGGGAGGTCGTGGATCATCCAGACAGAATCTTCGCGGACGATGATTCTGCAAATACCGCGATTCTTGTTAAGGCGTTCGTTATCAATGGCAAAACCGTGCGGCTGCGCGCGACACTGCGGTTCTATGCAGCCAGTGACCCGGACGATTATGTCAATTCCATACTATCATACCAGACGTTGGGCGACAAAAGATATAGGCGTATGAGAAACAATCATCGGACGCTTTACAACGGAGAATAAACCGGGTATAATATGAGTAAGGTAATCAGGCGCGTTGAAGTAGAAAGTTAGTTGCGCTACGCACCTGCGCGAAAACAGCGGGTTATAAGAAATGCTGGGACAGCGACACCAGCCAATGCGCCTGACAGGCCGGAGCGATCCGGCCTTCGCCATACTCCATCACGCCCGCCCCTGCATAAACCGCCTCACAGCCAGTGACGCCCTGTAAGCCTCGTTCCTCGAAACCCCTCGCGAACGCGCGAATTCCGCCGCGTCGTTCATCGACAATCCTCGCTGCAGCGCGTCGAGTATCCACGTTTCCGCGCGAATGGATTCAGCAACGGCCGGTTCGACGGCGATCGGCGGGAATTTGAACGCCAGGCAGTATTCGCCCTTGAGCGCGTTCTCCCTCGAGACGTGCGCCGCCAGCGCCTCTCCAGACGCACCCTCGAACGTCCACTCATACATCTTGGTCAAATCGTTGGCTATGAATACCCGCGCGTCCGGACTCGACGCGGCCAGCTCGGTCAGCAGCGATTCGACGCGGTGCGGCGACTCAAACACGACCGCGACGGCGACGCCCTTCGACATCTCCGCCAGCTTGGCGCGCAGTTCGCCTTTCTCCCTGGGCAGGAATCCATAGAACGCGAACTCGGTAAAGTCCCACCCCGTCAGCGCCAGCACGGTCGGCACGGCTGACGGGCCTGGTACGCACTCCACCCGTATCCCGGCCTCCCGCGCGGCTGCGGCGACCGCGCTCCCTGGATCGGATATCACGGGCATACCCGCGTCCGTCACCAGCGCGACGTCGCCGCCTGTCTCCAGCATATGGGCGATCAGCCCGCGCGCCTTGCCGTGCTCATTGTGCTCGCGGCTGGACGTCAGTTTCGTGTGGATATCATACCTCGCCAGCAATTTCGCGGTCACGCGCGTATCCTCGGCGGCGATTAACGACGCCGATCGCAGGGTATCCAGCGCGCGCTGGCTGACGTCGGACAGGTTGCCTATCGGTGTTCCGACAATATACAGCGTCATATTCTCTCCGCGACCCGCAGTTTCGCGCTGCGTGAGCGCGGGTTGCGGATCAGCTCATCCTCGGAAGGCGATATCGGTTTCACCCCGAACCCCGACGCGCTCGGTTTCTTGCCGCACACGCACACCGGGAACGACGGCGGGCATGTGCAAGGCTTCCTCAACCGCGCGAACGTCCGCTTCACGATTCGATCCTCCAACGAATGAAACGTGATTACGCATAACCGCCCACCCGGTTTCAACATACCCACTATCGACTCAAGCGCGCCCTCAAGCGGCTCAAGCTCGTCGTTGACCGCGATCCTCAGAGCCTGGAACACCCGCCGCGCCGGATGTCCCTCGCCGCTCATCCTTACGGCCTTGGGTATGGCCGCGTCCACGCAGGCAACCAAGTCGAGCGTCGTCAGCACGGGCGAGCGCGCGCGCCGCTGCGTTATTACCTTCGCGATACGTTCCGCCCAGCGTTCCTCGCCGTAATCGCGGAATATACGCGCCAGTTCAACATCACCCATCCGCGCGAGGATATCGGCAGCGGTCTCTCCACGGCTGGCGTCCATCCTCATATCCAGCGGCGCGTCGTCGTGATAGCTGAACCCGCGCTCCGGCGTATCCAGCTGATGCGACGACACGCCCAGATCCAGCAGCGCGCCGTCCAGCTTCGTCACACCGCGCGCCTCAAGCAGCTCCCTCATCGCGTGGAAATCACCGTGAATCAACTCAACGTTCGACGCGCCGCCCAGCCTCTCCCCCGCCGACTCAATCGCGTCCGTGTCCTTGTCTATCCCATACAGGCAGCCCGTCCCGCCCAACCTCGCTAGTATCCCCGACGAATGCCCACCTCCACCCAGCGTGCCGTCGGCGTACACCCCGCCCGGCTGCGCGTTCAGCGCCGACATGACCTCGTCGAACAGCACAGGTTCATGATAGTTATTCATTATCATCGTCATTATCCATCGGCGGTTTCAGCAGCGTACACGCCGCCGCGTCCAGCAGCGTGCGCGCCTCACCGACCAGGTACAGCGATCCCGCGACCGCGCACCATCCCATTGGAAACGTCGAGGAACTCTTCGCTAAATGCAGCGCCGCGCTCAGTGTCGGACACGGCGTCGCTATACCGCCGTTCCCGCCCGTTGCCCTGCTCGCTTCATTAAACACCCGCGCCAGCTCGACCGCCGGAATCGCCCGCGTCGAGTCCGGCGCGACCGTCAGTATTCTATGCACTCGCGGCGTGATGATCCTTGCGAAGCCCTCCGCATCCTTCTCGCGCAGCATCCCCGTCACTAGCGTGACCGGCATACGCAGCGCGTCCAGGTAGTCGGCCAGCGCCCTAGCCCCCTGCGGATTATGCGCACCGTCCAGCAATACGACCCTTGGGAAGTCTGCGCGCTTCGCCCTCACCCATTCCAGCCGACCCGGCCACGCGGCGCGCAGCAGCCCGTCGTCGATCGCGGAGTCGGGTATGCGCAGACCGCACTCCCTTAACGCAGCGCACGCCGCGCGCGCCGTAGCCGAGTTGCCTCCTTGATGCGCGCCCAGCAGGCCGACGCAGTATCCAATCTCCTCGCCGTTCTCGCGCTTGATTATCACGCCTTCGTCAGGCTCATGTTGCCGCTGGCAGCGCGAAGCGGGCCAGTATCGGCAGAATCCCGCAGGGATTCTTTCCTGTTTCAGTTGCACGAACGGCGCGCCGACCGTGGCGCATCGACCGCGCACGACGTTAACAATCGCCTCATCCGCGCCGGGATAGAGTATCATCGGCACGCCGGGTTTCGCGATCCCCGCCTTTTCAAACGCGATGCGCTCGACCGTCGCGCCGAGCATCTTCGTGTGATCCAGGTCGATTGACGTGATAGCCGTAACCATCGGCGTTATTATGTTTGTCGAATCTAGCCTCCCGCCTATACCTACCTCGACGACAACCGCGTCCACCCGCACCTCGTCGAAATATAGAAACCCGATCGCGGTGATTATCTCGAACTCTGTCGGGAATATCCCCTCGCCGCGCAGCGCGCCGACGACCTTCGACACTCGATCCGTCAACCGGATCAGGTCGCCGTCCGGTATTGGCTTGCCATCTACGCGTATACGCTCATTGAATGTCTGCAAGTACGGCGAGGTATACAGTCCCGTGCGATACCCCGCGCACCGCAGGATCGCCTGGATGAATGCGCACACGGAGCCTTTGCCGTTCGTGCCCGCGATATGGACGCACCTCAGCCGCTCCTGCGGATTGCCTAAGTCGGCCATCAGGCGGCGCATGTTCGTTAGGCCGTTCTTACCGCCCCTGAAGCGCGTGTCGTGTATGAACTCGAGCGCCGCACTCAGCGAGTCTATCGGGGACGTCATGAGGTACATATTGGGGCATACATTTGATGAATCGGTCGTTAACGTATTGATCAGTCCTTACATACAATGTACCAGGGGTGATATATTCAATGGAAAACCAAGTTTCTTATCAAGCATCTTACCAAGTATCCTCGGAAAACAACGAGTCGGATGTCGTGGTCGCGGAGTTACCCGACCAACCCGAACTGACCGTGCTGCCCGCTCAGCCAGTTAAACCCGCAAAAAGAACTAAGTCTGCCGCCGCACCCACGGCTAACGCGCAGCTTCAGGCATATATCCAGAAAGCCGAAGAAAACCAACTAGCCCTTGAGACTCGTATAACAATCGAACATAAGACGCTTGATAACCGAGTCGACTACCGATTCAATACGATGGAGACGCTCCAGCATGACCTGCTAGAAGAGACAAGACGCACCGCGCGAGATGTGCGCGTGTTCTCACTAGTGTCAGTGCTGGCGTCCATCGCGGTGATTATCGTAATTACGCTGATTAAAT
>JAISBH010000149.1 GCA_031266295.1 Oscillospiraceae bacterium
ATTCCATTACACTATTTCATTGGCGGGGCGCAGGGTTGGAACGATGGAACGAGGAACGACCCTGCGGGGAGCCTGGGACTCTGTCCCAGACCCTGCGAAGGGCTATCCGCCCTTTCGAAACCTGACCAGGCTTCGCCTGGACCATCGTGATACACATTCCATCGGTTTCAGCCAGCCGGTTGTACCTGGATAGTCTATCTCGTAGCGCAATCGGTTCCCCGATCCAAGCCCCGGGGGAGGTCGGGAGGGGGACGTGAGTCCCCTTCCCGAAGGCGCGGATGCGCCGCGTCGCCAACAATCCCAAATTTGGAATCGCTGGCGATCACCGACTAAAGGGGCGGTTCGCGAACCACCCCTTATAAATGCGTAGACTTTCCAGTTAATTCACATCGTAATCAGCGTCGACCGCACCCTCGTGCCCCGGAGCTGGCCCGCCCTGCGGATCAGCTCCGGGCGCGCCTTGACCGCCCTGCTGCTGATATATCTTGCCGAACACAGCATATACCTTCTGCGTAAACGGCTCCAAGGCGCTCTTGGTCTCGTCCGCATTGTTCCTCGCACGCACCGCCTTGAATTCATCCAGCGCGCTCTGCACCTGCTGCTTGTCGTCGTCGGAGAGCTTGTCGCCCAAGTCGCGCAGCTGCTTCTCCGTGTCGTAGATAAGGCTGTCGGCGCGGTTGGCCGTCTCGACCTCTTCCTTGCGCTTCTTATCCTCGTCAGCGTATCGCGACGCTTCCTCAACCCTTTGCTTGATCTCATCCTCGCTCAGGTTGGTCGTCGCGGTGATAGTGACCTTCTGCTCGTTGCCCGTGCCCAAGTCCTTCGCCGATACGTTCACGATGCCGTTCGCGTCGATGTTGAACGTGACCTCGATCTGAGGCACGCCTCGCGGCGCTGGAGCGATGCCCGTCAGCTGGAATCGGCCCAGGGTTTTATTATAGGCGGCCATCTCGCGCTCGCCCTGCAGCACGTGCACCTCGACGGTCGTCTGCCCGTCTGCGGCGGTGGAGAATACCTGGCTCTTGCTGGTGGGTATGGTGGTGTTGCGGTCGATCAGCCGGGTGAATACCCCGCCCATCGTCTCAATGCCCAATGACAGCGGAGTCACGTCAAGCAGCAATACGTCCTTTACCTCGCCACCCAGCACGCCGCCCTGGATTGCCGCGCCCACCGCGACGCACTCGTCCGGGTTGATCCCTTTGAACGGCTCCTTCTTGGTCACGCGCTTAACGGCCTCTTGAACTGCAGGCACGCGGGTCGAACCGCCGACCAATATAATCTTGTCGATCTGTTCCGGCTTAAGGTCGGCGTCGGTCAACGCCTTCTGCATGGGTGGGATTGTCGCCTCGACCAGATCGCGAGTCAATTCGTCGAACTTGGCGCGGGTCAGCGTCATGTCCAGATGCTTCGGACCGTTCGCGTCAGCCGTGATGAACGGCAGATTGATGTTGGCGCTCATGACGCCTGACAGCTCGATCTTGGCCTTCTCGGCCGCCTCTTTGAGGCGCTGCATAGCCATGCGATCCTTGCGCAGATCAACCCCCTGCTCCTTAAGGAACGTATCGGCGATATGCTTGATCACGCGATCGTCGAAGTCGTCGCCGCCCAGCTTTGTGTTGCCGTTCGTGGCGAGCACCTCGAACACGCTGTCCGCGATCTCCAGTATCGACACGTCGAAGGTGCCTCCGCCCAGATCGTACACCAATATCCTCTGGCTGCCCTGCTTATCCAGGCCGTAGGCCAGCGAGGCCGCCGTCGGCTCGTTGATTATGCGCTGCACGTTGAGCCCCGCGATGCGGCCCGCGTCCTTGGTCGCCTGACGCTGGCTGTCGTTGAAATACGCGGGCACCGTGATGACGGCCTCCGTGACCGTCGTCCCAAGATAACTTTCCGCGTCCGCCTTCAGTTTTTGCAGGATCATGGCGGAGATTTCCTGGGGGGTATATTGCTTGCCGTCAATGTTCACCTTTTCATTGGTGCCCATCTTCCGCTTGATTGAGATGACTGTGCGATCCGGGTTCGTGACCGCCTGGCGTTTGGCTACCTGGCCTACCAGCCGTTCGCCGTCCTTCGTAAACGCCACTACCGACGGAGTCGTTCTGCCGCCTTCGGCGTTGGGGATTACGATCGCTTCGCCGCCTTCCATGACGGATACGCAGCTGTTCGTCGTACCCAGATCGATGCCGATAATCTTGCCTGCCATTGTACGCAACCTCCTTGCGGAACCTCTTCGATTCCGTTTGTATGTCTATTAATCTATATTAACTACTCCGCAGCGACTTTTACCATCGCATGCCTGAGCACACGGGAACCCAATTTATATCCCTTCTGGAACACCTGGATGACGGCGCCCGGCTCGCCTTCGCCCGGCTCCGCGCGCATCACCGCGTTCTCCACGTTGGGATCAAACGCCTCGCCCACGCGATCGATGACTGCCACGCCCCATTTATCCAGCATATCGCTCATCTGCTTGACCACCAGCGCGACTCCGGCGCGGGTCGTCTCGTCCTGGGAGGATGCGACGGCGCGTTCCAGGTTGTCCAGCACGGGCAGCACCTGTTCTATTACACTGGCGCGGCCGTTGTCATACGATTCCAAGCTGGCCGCGTGTGTGCGGCGGCGGTAATTGTCGAAGTCCGCCTGTACGCGCTGCGCCATCGTTAGGTACTCGTCGCGCTGGGATTCCAGCTTGCGCAGATGCTCGGAAGCGGACGCGTCCCCGATGACAGGCGTCGCTTCCTGAACTTCCTGAACCGATTCGTTCGCCGATTCAGCGGGCTCGTTCACGCCGCCGGCGACAGGCCGCGCCGCTTCAGGTTCCGTCGCGCCGTTATTAGGAGCGCTGCCGGAGGCGCTGTTGACGCCGCTATTCTTATCGCAATCCCGACCGTCCGCAGCGTCCGGCCGCCGCTTATTCTCCTGGACCATACTCTCCATCTCCTTGTATTCGCGCGATATTAGGTATTTCCTGTTTCTACCATTGATATTTCACTATAATTCACTCGACATAAACAGCGCCTCGCTTAGGTATCGTGTCATAAATTCAAGCACGCTTAGCACATGGCCGTAGCGCATCCTTACCGG
Source organism: Oscillospiraceae bacterium (assembly GCA_031266295.1). Classification (GTDB taxonomy): domain Bacteria; phylum Bacillota; class Clostridia; order Christensenellales; family Aristaeellaceae; genus BNUH01. The sequence continues at coordinate 3,085 of JAISBH010000149.1, forward strand.
ACCGATCACGCCGATGGCGCCTGGATGCTCGCCCGCCGCTGTGTACGAGGACGTTATCATCGCGCAGTCCTCCATGCCTTGTATGCCCGTCTCCGCGCCTATCCTCAGCGTGAATACCCCTACCATATCGGTGGTCATCAGCGTGCGCAGTTCCTCTCGGGCCTCCAGCATGTTCAAGAATGTGCGCGCTTTATTCGCGTCGCTGTATTCGGGAAACTGCAGTATGTTCGATCCCCCGCCCACCGCGATCTCCCGACTGTCGGCGGAGTCGCGCTCGATCCTGCCCATCGCATCCAGCAGGGAATGCATTACCCGCGCGTGCTCGTGCAAGCTGGATTGCATACCCTTCAGCCTCGCCCAGATCTCTCCTACCGTCAAGTCTTGCAGCTGGTCGGTCAGCATCCTGGATATGGCGAATAACTGTTCCGCCGTCGTCCCTTCGTCCGTGCGTATCGTCGTATCCTTGAATACCGCCGCGTCGGTTACGATGATCAGTAATGCGGTGCGATCCGATACCGGTACGATCTGGATACTGCGCAGCCGCTGTTCCCGCGTCGCCGGGCCGGTCACCACTGTGGTGTATCCTGTCGCCTCGGCGACGGCGTGCGCCGCGCGTTCTATCAGGTCGTGCAGCTGGCGTTCGCGCGCGCTTAGCCGACCGCGCAGTTTCGCGCTCTCGCCTGGCGGTAGTTTAGGCGCGACGTTCAGTAGCGATTCTACGTACAGGCGGTAGGCCTTGGCCGAGGGAACGCGCCCAGACGACGTATGCGGTTGATCCAGATATCCCAGCGCTTCAAGGTCGCTCATTTCATTGCGGATCGTCGCCGACGACAGGCCGCCCACGTTGTATTTCTTCGACACGGTCCGCGAACCGACCGGTATCGCCGTCAATATGTAGTCGTCTATTATCGCGTATAGGATCCGCAGCTTGCGTTCATCCATCTCCATGCGCGATCCTCCAATCGACTTTCATTATCCAATCGTCACGTCCGCATCTGTTAGCACTCGCGTCGACTGAGTGCTAACATAATCTATCATGCTGCGCCTGCTTTGTCAAGTAGTTTCGAGAAATTTTAATTCATGATGGTCAATTAAAAATTAATAAGAAATAATTATATGTGGCTTGTTCGACTAATTAGCGGCAGCATTATTTCACGAGATGCGCATAACCCCGCCTCGCATGGGAAAAATAGGGTTGTACCGGATCCCAATAACAAAAGGAGGGCCCCTCATGCAAGCGAACGGCTTGACTTCCAAGGATTTGACTGTGCTCCAGGAGCAGATGGACGCGGAATACCGCGCCAACCGCAAGGCGTCCACGTACGCAAAGACGCTGCAGGATCCCGCGCTGCAGGGCATCGCGAACACGCTGGCGCAGCATCACCGCGCGCGATTTGACGCGCTGTATAACTTCCTCGGCGGCCAGAATTAAGGAGGAGTACGAATGGCGAATAATAACTCCAACAACATGAACAACACTTGGAACGCGGCCGCCGGTCAAGGCGCCCAACAGTGGAACGACCAGGACATGATCGGCGATCTGCTCGCGCAGGAAAAGCAGTTAATCAGCGCATACTCCACCAACATGGTAGAGGGCAGCCAGCATCCGCTGCGCACCCTGATGGCTCAGCATCTGGATCAGACCAGCCACGATCATTTTGGCATCTTCCAGCAGATGCAGCAGCGCGGTTGGTACCAGACCCAGCCCGCCGAAGAGAACGCCATCAACGCCGCTCGCCAGCGCGAGACCGATCAGCGCAACCAGATGATGTAACGCATAGTTTGACGACGCAAGCGGCCGCCGCGTATACCCGCGGCGGCCTGATTTTATGCGGGCACGGATCCCTCCGCGCGACGGCGAAAATCGTCAGCCTTGACTAGACGCGCGTATAAGCGCATATTATAAGTCGGAAGAGTGAACCTCGCCACGCCTATAACAAGCGCGAAGGAGAATACATCATGCCGCATATCGTAATCAAGACCATCAGCGGGCCGTCAAAGGAGCAGCTGCAGGCCGCGGCGGATCAGATCGCCGCCGTCGTTAATAAGACGATGGACAAACCGAGCCAGTATATCAGCGTGTCCGTCGAAGAGTATTCATTCGGCGAATGGCCGGGTGTGTACGACGAATACATAAAGGACAAGGACAACGTGCTCGTGAAGCCTGGCTACAGCAATCCGAGCACGTTTGGGTAAGCGCATATGGAAAAGATTTATCTCGCCGGCGGCTGCTTCTGGGGCGTCGAGAAGTACGTTGGCCTGATCCCGGGAGCAACCGCGACGCGCGTCGGCTACGCGAACGGCGCTACGGAGAACCCGTCGTACCATGACGTATGCCGGAACCATACCGGACACGCGGAAACGGTCGAGGTCGAGTATGATCCCGCTGTTCTTCCGCTGTCAACCCTGCTGGACAAGTTCTTTCAAGTGATCGATCCCACGTCGCTGAATCGGCAGGGGAATGACGTCGGCACGCAGTACCGCACAGGCGTCTATTGGACAAACCCCGCCGATCAGCCGATTGTCGAGGAGTCGCTGTGTAAACTGCAGGCGAAGCATGACGACCCTATCGTCGTGGAAGCGGAACCACTGCAACACTTCTACCCGGCGGAGGAGTATCATCAAAAATACCTGGTCAAAAACCCAGGCGGGTACTGCCACATTCACTTCCCGCGGTAAGAGCCCGCCCCAAGGTTTACGCGTGACGCGCGCCGTTCGATCC
>JAISBH010000266.1 GCA_031266295.1 Oscillospiraceae bacterium
GACACCGAGTCCGACACCGACGGCGAGTCCGACACCGACGGCGAGTCCGACACCGACGCCGAGTCCGACACCGAGTCCGACACCGACGGCGAGTCCGACACCGACGGCGAGTCCGACACCAACGCCGAGTCCGACACCGACGCCGAGTTCGACACCAACACTGACGCCGAGTCCGACACCGAGTCCAACGCCGACGCCGCAAGTGCAATCTATTGTGACCAGCATCGGTCAAACTACGAACGTGAGTACCCAGGGGTCGGTGCCCGTCGATATTCAGCAACAGGTTGCGTCGACGGCGGCTCCAACAGCGGTTCCGACAGCCGTACCAACGGCGATTCCAACGTCCGTGCCGACAGCGGTTCCGACAGTCGTGCCAACGGCGGTTCCAACAATCGTGCCGACAGTGATTCCAACGTCCGTGCCAACAGCGGTTCCAACAATCGTGCCAACAGCGGTTCCAACAATCGTGCCAACGGCAGTTCCAACGTCCGTGCCAACGGCGGTTCCAACAGCCGTGCCAACGGCGGTTCCAACAGCCGTACCAACGGTGATTCCAACGTCCGTACCGACGGCGGTTCCGACGGCGATTCCAACGTCCGTGCCGACAGCGGTTCCAACAGCTGAGCCGACGATCGCTCCGACGTCAACGCTGGAGCCGACAGCCGTAGCCGAGCCGTCGCCGACTGCCGAAGAATCACCCACCGCCGAACCCGTTCCCACCGAATCTGCGGTGAAGGTGGAGACCACCGCAAACTCGCTGACTGTAGTGTGGGTCGTGCTGGCCGCGCTGGTTGCCGTTGGTTTGGTGTGGCTGATCAGCAGACGGGGTAAGAGATCGTAACACTGCGGCTTATTCCGATTCCGTTACTCATCTGGCCCCATCTGGTTTTTGTCCTGTATGAACCCAAGAAAGACTGCGGCTCGCCGCAGCCTTTCTTTTCGTTGGATCAAACAGCGCGTTCGATTCGTCAGATTATAGGGAGATGATTCATCCGAATGATTGTCAATTATCGTGCGTAGTAATGTGTGAGACAAGTGTTGCACAAAACAAAGGCCTGAACGGAGGCTTGCTATGAAAACGCTGATATTCTCGACCAGCACCGGTCAAGGCCATAACGGCGCGTCCGAAGCGGTCAAGGACGCACTCGAATCCCTCGGAGTCGCCGCGCAGATAGAGGATGTGCTTAACGCGGGCAAGCAGAAATCCCAGGCCGTCTCACATACATACGACATGCTTGTGCGCAAGGCGCCGAATCTCTTCGGTGCGCTGTACAGCTTGGCGGAACGTATCAGTTCCAGCAAACGGCACTCGCCGATCTACTACGCCAACGCGCTGTACGCGCGGTCGGTGTATGAGCGGGTCAATGCGCACCGCCCCGATGCGATTGTTTGTCCGCACATGTTCAGCGCGCACGCTGTCACCTTCATCCGATCCAAACACGGATTGGATATTCCGCTTGTCGGCGTCATAACGGATTACTGCTGCAGCCCGTTCTGGGAGGAATGCGGACTCGACGCTTATATTGTCGCTAACGAAGCGGTCGCCGATGAATGCGCGTCCAAAGGTATGGATCGCGCGAGGCTGTTCCCGCTGGGCATACCGGTAAGCGAGCGGTTCCGCTCGAAACAATCGAAGGCGGCCGCCCGTGAGGCATTGGGGATTAAAAGGGAGAGGGTGCTTGTAGTGATGGGCGGGAGCATGGGTTTCGGCAGCATCCCCGAGACGGCGGCTCTGATATCCAGGCGCGTGCCCGATGCGCAGGTCGTTGCGGTCTGCGGCAGCAACGCGGACGCGCTGGATCAGGTTAGCGCGATTAACGGCATTATCGCGACGTCCTTTACAGACCGTGTCGAAACGCTGATGGACGCGGCCGACGTGCTGCTGACCAAGCCGGGCGGACTGACGACTACGGAGGCGATGGTTAAGCGTGTGCCGCTGGTAGTCACCTCGCCCATACCTGGCGGGGAGCAGCGCAACGCGGAGTTCATCGCGCGCATGGGCATGGGTCTGCTGGCGAACACCGCGCTGGAAGCGGCGGACGCCGCGCAGACGCTACTGTCGGATATATCGGCCAGGGAACATATGCTGGATGCGCAGTCGCGCCATGTCAGCCAGACAGCCGCCAGGGACGCGGCGTTGCTGATACGAGACATGATTGAGCGGAAGGAGGCGGATACCGCGTGCGGACGTGCGTCATAATGACACTCGCCGGGCTGGCGTCGGGATCGATTATGTATTCATACTTTCTGCCCAAGTGGCTGTACCATGTGGACGTGCGCACAGCGGGTGAGGATCGCAACCCTGGCGGTACGAACGCGATTGCGGCTGCCGGCAAGGGCATAGGGCTGCTGTGCATGTTCCTGGATGTGTTCAAAGCGTTCGCGCCGGTGTTCGCGTCGGTGACGTGGCTGGGCGTCGAAGGGGTGTTCCTTGCGCCCGTGATGGCCGCGCCCGTGCTGGGGCACGCGTTCTCGCCGCTGCTGTGCTTCAAGGGCGGCAAGGCGGTGTCGGTCTCGTTCGGGTCGCTGCTGGGTGCGGTGGTGGTCAGCAGCGCGCTGGGTATTTTAGTTATATCAATGCTAATAGTGAAGTTCATTATCGTCATAGACCCCGACTCGGCGAAGGTGGTCGCGGCGTTCATAGCGTCGGCGATGATGGTTTGGGTGTTCGATCCCGAACCGGGCACGCGGATCGCGATGACTGTCATCAGCGCGGTTGTCTGCGTCAAACACTTTATGAACCCGAATGATGAAGACATAGGGATATCGATCGGGCCTTTATGCCTGCGGTACGAGGATCACCATATTAAGCTAGGGAAAAAATCAAGCTGAGCATCGGAGGTATTATGATTCATCTAAAACGGACAAGCGTCGCCATAGCGGCCATACTTGTGTTATTTATTGGAATAGGAACGGTTGGAGCGGCCGCGCCTTCGGAATCCATAATGCCGGTGACGGACATGACGACAGGCGAACCGTGCGCGATAGCCGACATATTCCCCGACCCGGAAGCTGCGATATCGGCCATGGAATCCATTGTCGTTATCGATATGGAAGAAAACGGCAACGCTTACATGGAGAACCGCGACGTGACGCCGCTGCCGCTCGATCGCTGGGAGGCTGACGCGTACGGTATAACGGTGCGTTACCCCGCCGATCGACTCTCGACATTCTCCGGCAGGCCAGGCGCGTATCAATTCTTCTGGTATGAATTAGATGGATTGTATGATCCGGCGTTTGTCGACGGTGTGAAAACCAGGGCGCGGGAATCGCTGCCGATTGATGAAAGCGAACCGAGCGACATGGCAGAATCCACGTTGGTTTCGCTGCCCGGAATCCCTGTCTCGCTGGGTGACGATCTATTCCGGATCGCCATGCTGTACGGCGGCGGCAAGGAATCGGACTTTACGGCGGACAAGCAGGTTTACAGGCTGGAGGACGCGCGGTTCAGGGGCGTGACTGTGCTGACCAGCCGGGACGATCCTGTCGGGATGGGGTTGATTACGGAGATACGCGCGTCGCGTTTGGATTATAATGGGTTGTATGCGGGCGTGTCGGATCAACAGGCGGTTATCGATATAATGGGCGAACCGTCCGCGCGCGAGTTGGTCGACGAGGACGCTTCATATTATGCCCTGCTGCCGGAGGGGGAGATACTCTGGTACGATGTAGGCGGCGCGCGGCTGGGGATGCTCGTTGGCGAGGAGGGGCTGTTGTTGGTGGTTGTGCTGCAAGACGGCGCATCCGCGCCTTCGTGAAGTGCGCTGCGCGCGGCGTATCCGCGCCTTCGGGAGGTGCGCTGCGCGCCCTCGCTACGCTCAATTGCGATCCCCCTCCCGACCTCCCCCCCGGAGAACCCCCTCTGTCGCTGCGGCGACATCTCCCCCTAGGGGGGCGATGAGGGTTGTCGGTTACGATGTGGTTTGCAAGCAACGGGGGACGAGTTTCGTTCCGAGGTAGACTATCCAGGTACAGCCGGATATCCGAAGCCGGTAGAATGTGTATCACGATGGTCCAGGCGAAGCCTGGTCAGGTTTCGAAAGGGCGGATAGCCCTTCGCAGGGTATCGGGACAGAGTCCCGTAAACCTCCGTGCACCCCCTTCGGGGGGACGGGGGGCGTTCCCCAACGCATCGTGCAATTGTCAGCGGTGAAATCGAAGTCTTTACTCCTGCGCCCCGCCAATAAAAATGCTATAAAGGAATAGTCATCTCACACCATAGTGGCGGGCGCCACAAACTTAAAGCGCATTCGGTTCGCAAACCGAACAGCGTCCCGCCGCAGCGACTCGTACGGCAGGGGCATGAATAGCCGAACTTGCAATCCAAGGGTTTCTGTGTTACCATGCCCGGCAAGGGAGGTGCGGTATGAAGTATTTCAAGAAGATAGTCGGGGAAAAGGTGTATCTGTCGCCGATCAACGCCGAAGCCGACGCGGAAACCTATACTAAATGGGTAAATAGCAAAGAGACGACCCGCTATTTGCCGTTATATTCGAGAGTTTACACGCTCGCAAAGGAGCGCGAGACGTTAAACAGGATTTCCGAGGGGCATATGTATGCGATCGTCCGCATGAGCGATGACGCGCTGCTGGGCAATGTGGGTTTTCACGATATCGACAATCTCGCGCGTCATGCGGTTGTGGGTATCTTCATTGGCGAGTCTTCCGAATGGGGAAAGGGTTATGGAACCGAGGCCATGAAGCTGTTGGTTGATTTCGGCTTCAACACGCTGAACCTGCGCAACATTATGCTGACGCACGTGGCGGATAATGAACGCGCGCATAAATCCTATGTGAAAGCCGGGTTCAAGGAGTTCGGGCGAAGAACGGGATGCATATACCGCGACGGCAAATATCTCGATCAGGTATATATGGAAATTTTGAATCCCAGGGGATGAATCCTAACAGCCTGCGGGGGAACTGCTCCCCCGCAGCGTGGATTCAACGGACGATAACTAAACGACGACCATTCGGCCCGCGCCTCACAGCCAAATCGGATTCGTCCAGGCCCGCCGTCCTTGCGCGTCCTTGACGATTCCGCGGACATACTTCAGGCTGTCGGGTATCGTGAACTGGGTGTGAGTGCTTGTGACGGACGCATTTTCGAGATCCCATGTGAGCGCGGACGGTTTGCGGGAGAACGCGAAGCCCGCCATCACGCATGGCGAGCACTCGATATACGCGACCCCATCCTCCACATAAAAGTTATATATCTCCGGCCCGCACGACGAGTAGAACGCCCCCACCTCAAGCGCGTCAATCACGGCGTCGACGTTCTTTTCAGCGTTGACGACGACCCAGCCGTTTCCATGCTGGATCATCGGGTGCCCGTCATCGACCGCGAGTCCGCTCCACCGCTTGTCCTGCCCCAGAATCTCATCCCAATATGAGGCGTTGGTGTCCTGATCATTTGCCATCGCAGAACCGCTGTTCCAAATCTCCATGCCGAAGTGGCCTTGCAGGCGATCGAATTCGCGTGCTGGTGTGCCGCTACACTCTGGATGACATAGGAATGTGACGTTCCCCGCCTGGTGAATCTCATCCAGGCGAGGTTGAAGGGCGAATTGATCCTCTACGGGTCCACGGAACTCAAACCGCTGGTCGTGGACGAATTGGTTGCCGCGTTCGGCGGATCGCCCCAGCACGGCAATGTGGAAGGAATGGAATATTGGCCAGCTAGAATCGGGCATATCAAAGTCACGCTCCATGCCGGGGATGACCAGCAGTCCAGTCTCCGGCGCGAAGTTTTCCGTGTTATAGACATTGTGATCGGTCAGCGCGACGACGTCGAAGCCCTTCGAGGCGTACAGCCGCAGTACCTCTTCTGGCGTGCCGTGACCGTCCGAGCGGGTGGTGTGGACGTGCAGCGCGGCCTTTAAGCGATTCGCGCCTGGAGTAAACGCGGGTTGTGTGATTCTCATACCTGATCCAAACTCTCCTTCAAGTTCCGTCACAGTGTCTCTATGTTTTCCATTCCTACTAGGCTCTGTTCGGCCCGCGCCTCACAGCCAAATCGGATTCGTCCAAGCCCGTCGCCCTTGCGCGTCCTTGACGATTCCGCGAACATACTTCAGGCTGTCGGGTATCGTGAAATGGGTGTGGGTGCTCGTGACGGACGCGTTTTCGTGATCCCACGTGAGCGCGGACGGCTTGCGGGAGAACGCGAAGCCCGCCATCACGCATGGAGAGCACTCGATATACGCGACTCCATCCTCCACATAAAAGTTATATATCTCCGGTCCGCACGACGAGTAGAACGCCCCCGCCTCAAGGGCGTCAATCACGGCGTCGACGTTCTTTTCAGCGTTGACGACGACCCAACCGTTTCCATGCTGGATCATCGGGTGTCCATCGTCGACCGCGAGTCCGCTCCACCGCTTGTCCTGCCCTAGAATCTCATCCCAATATGCGGCGTTGGTATCCTGGTCGTTGTCCATCGCGCAGCCGCTGTTCCAAATCTCCATGCCGAAGTGGCCTTGCAGGCGATCGAAGTCGCGCGCGGGCGTGCCGCTCCACTCCGGATGGCATAGGAACGTGACGTTCCCCGCCTGGTGAATCTCATCCAGGTGCGGCTGCAGGGCGAATTGATCCGCCACGGGGCCGTGGAACTCAAACCGTTGATCGTGGACGAACTTGTTGCCGCGTTCGGCGGATCGTCCCAGCGCGACGGTGTGGAACGTATGGCAGATCGGCCAGACGGAATCGGGCATCTCGAAGTTGCGCTCCATGCCGGGGACGACCAGCAGCCCGGTTTCCGGCGCGAAGTTTTCAGTGTTATAGACATTGTGATCGGTCAGCGCGACGACGTCGAAGCCCTTCGACGCGTACAGCCGCAGCACCTCTTCAGGCGTACCGTGACCGTCCGAACGGGTGGTGTGGACATGCAGCGCGGCCTTTAAGCGGTTCTTGCCTGGCGCGAACGCGGGTTGTGTGATTCTCATACCTTATCCAAACTCTCCTTCAAGTCCTGCCACAGCGTCTCTGTATCTTCCAGCCCTACGTGGATGCGCACCAGCGCGCTGTCGCCGCCCGGAACCGTGACCATCGACTCAAACCCGCCCCAGCTCGGCCCGACATTGAACCATTGCAGCCGCCGGACGAAATCCCGCGCGCGGGCGTTGTCACAGTCCAGCTCGAAACTGAGCGGGCTGGTCGTGCCGCTCATCTGCGACTTAGCCAGCGCGCGCTGCGGATACGCGTCGAGTCCGGGATGATTGACGGCCTTGACGGCGGGATGAGCCTCAAGACGCTTAGCGATAGCGAGCGCCGCCGACTCATGCGTGGCGAGTCTCACGCCCATTGAGCGCAAGCCGCGTATACACAGCCAAGCCTCCATCGGCTGGAGTATGCCGCCGTACATCTCGCGCACTCGCGCCACATCCTGCATGATCTCGGCGGAACCGGCGCACACGCCCGCGATCAAGTCGCTGTGCCCGGCGATATACTTGGACGCAGTGTGCACGCTCATATCGACGCCCATCGTCAGCGGCTTCTGGTACAGAGGCGTCGCCCATGAATTATCGACGATCGTCTTGACGCCGCGTTCCTTCGCGAACGATGCTATAGAGCGCAGATCCTGCAGCTTGAACGTCATTGATGTAGGGCTTTCAAGGTAAAACAACGTCGTGTTGGGTTTTATATTATTCGTGAAATCCGACAACGCGCGGCCGTCAACGTATGTGACCTCGCACGCGAACTTCCCGACGAGGAATTCGTCGATGAATACCCGCGTCGGCCCGTACGCGCTGTCCACGCATACGATGTGATCGCCCGCCTTTACGCACGCCAGTATGGCCGAGGATATCGCCGCCATCCCCGACGCGAACGCCAGCGCCTTTTCGCCGCGCTCAAGCGCCGCTATCTTCCGCTCGAACAGATCAACCGTCGGGTTGCTCACCCGGCCGTAGTGGAACTTCCGGTTCTCCTGGCAGTCAATTTGATCCTTGGGCACCACGTGCAGCGAATTCATGAATATGGGCTGTATGACCGCGCCATCGTATCGTTCGTACTCGTCGCCCAGATGGGCCAGGATGTTCGCGTCGTTCGCGCTTAATTCGAACGGAAGCGGGGCGTTTGGCATGGCATATCACCTTTTCTTTCTGGATTAATAATGGACAACCGTGAATAGTTTATCACCGGACGAATCGTATTGCAATAGCGCGGCGCATTGCCAAACCGGACGTTTCCAAACCGGACGCTTCATCAACAGATTGTCCCCGCGCATACGATGCTAATGATAGACTGGGCGTCATCACCGCGGGAGGAAATATATGGAGAAGCTGCGCGTATGGTTCACGGACTTCTGGCCGACGTTTGATCCGAATAGTAACCCATTCCTGGACGCGCTCGGCAAGCGATACGACGTGAATGTGACACAACCGCCTGACGTGCTGTTCCATTCCGTGTTCGGGAGCGGGTTCATGGAGTATGACTGCCTGAGGGTATTCTACACAGGCGAGTGCTGCACCCCCGACTTCAACGCGTGCGACTACGCGATCGGGTTTGACTACATAGACTTTGGGGATCGGTATCTGCGCCTACCCCTATACTTATTCAATTATGAATACCGCGCGGGGTTTGACCTGGCCATGACCAAGCATGAGCGCGTCGAGGAGGCTCTTAAGCTAAAAAAGCGCTTTTGCAGCTTCGTTTATTCCAGCGGCGGCGTATCGACGCCACGCTATCAATTCGAGAGGGCGCTGTGTGGGTATAAGCATGTCGATTCAGGCGGCCGGGCCGAGAACAACATCGGCTACGCGGTAGAGAACAAGCTGGCATTCGAGAGGGTGCATAAATTCTCAATCGCCTTTGAGAATTGCGTGTATCCTGGCTATTCGACAGAGAAGATCGTAGAGTCGTTCGCGGCGGCGACCGTGCCGCTGTACTATGGCGACCCGACCATTGGACGGCAGTTCAATCCGAACGCGTTCCTGAACCTCAGCGGCTGCGCCGACGTCGACCAGATGGTGGGTATGGTCAAGGAACTGGACGAAGACGATGCGCGTTACGAATACATGCTGCGCCAGCCCATACTGCTGCCGGACTCCAATCTGCCGAATTACGAGGCGCTGGATAGGTTTATATTGAACGCCGTCCGCTGGCCGAGAGCGCGCAGACGCCCGCCGCGCAACGCTTGGGGCGGAGGAGGGGTGCCTGTCTTCGACTAGGGTTTGTTCGAAAAAGATGCACCAAGACCATACGAGATTTTTCGAACAGGCCCTAGAACACCTCAGTGATAAGATCAACCTTCTCGCTCATCGATATACCATCGGACATCAGCGCCTCCCGGGTAAGGGGGTCGGTGAATATGGTTTTAAGGCAGCGCATTACGCGCGACGGATTGATGCGCGCGTCTCTCGTCATGCCGACGCTGTTGCGGATAATATCGAAATACACCTGCATCATGAAGGTTTTGTTGTAATCGCTTAGTCCGTTGACGGCGTTAAGGAAGTCGAACGCCGTCTCATAGTAATTCCTGCCATCGCCAGCGCGGCTGTCGTCGAATCTCCGCAGGATGGAGTTGGGATAGATATAATAATCATACAGCGCCTCCTCCAGGATTCCGAACCGTTCGGTGTGCTTTACCGCTTCCAGCGTGAATGCGGTGTCCGCACCGATCGTGAACGACCTTGCCGTGGTGAAGTCGCACTTCATCAGGGTGGCGCACGAGAACAGCTTGCCCCATACCGTGCTCATGACCTGCCAGTATTCGGGGTAGTAATAACCGAATCGCTCCCGCTCATAGACGGTATCCCCTTCATGCACGCCTGACTTCATGGCCCGTCCCGTCGTTACGCTGATATGCCGCGCGCCGCATGACGATATATCCAGCCGACGGTCGTTCATGAATCCCAGCATCTTTTCGAACGCGTCGGTGTGGTAAGCGTCGTCGGCGTCCAGCATTGCGAACAGTCCGTCCTTACCCGCGGCATCAGCTATCTCGGGTATCCTGTCTATATACGCGCTCAGTCGGTTGAACGTATTGCGCAGCAGAACGACGCGGCTGTCCCGCCGCGCGTATTCGTTGATAACGCGCCAGGTGCCGTCCGTGGACGCGCTGTCCAGCAGGAAATATATAAGATGGGGATATGACTGCGCGAGTACGCTGTCCATCGCGTGGGGCAGGGTGGACTCTGCATTGTACGCCTGGGTCAGGACGGCGATTTTCTTCATAGCGTATACACCTCCGTATCGGCAGCGTCGAGGGCGATCTGTCTTAATAATATTCACTCGAACAGCACGGCATGATCACGCTGTATTCATATTGATACATAATTGTTTAGGCGCGCAGCCTTGACACCGCGCCACCATTCCCATATAATGGAGTAACGAAAAGTTTAAGCTGCATAGTGCTAGTTCGCGCAGGGCGGAATGAAATCGCGATCAAGAGGGAGGCATATCATAACCTTGAGCCAATTTACTAAACGCACCCATACCTGCGGTGAACTAACCGCGAAGCAGACCGGTCAGACCGCAACCCTGAACGGCTGGCTGGATAACGTCCGTGACCTGGGCGCGATGGCGTTCTTTGTGATACGCGACTTCTACGGAGTGACACAGGCGGTCGCGTCGACCCCGGCGCTGCTGGCGAAGGTGCGCTCGATCCCGATCGAATCGACGATCGCCGTGACCGGGGCGGTCGTGCCGCGAGAGAGTCCTAACCCGCGCTTGCCCACAGGGGAGATCGAGCTGATACCCGGCGGTCCGGACGACGTCGAGCCTCTCAGTCTGTGTCTGGAGCAGCTGCCGTTCGACATATCTCAATCGCATGACAGCCGCGAGGATCTGCGGCTGAAGTACCGCTTTCTTGATCTGCGCAACCCGGTGAATCAGTCGAAGATCGTGCTGCGTTCGCGGGTGATTGATTCGATAAGGCGGCATATGCGTTCGCAGGGATTCCTTGAGATTCAAACGCCGATACTGACGAATTCGTCGCCGGAAGGCGCGCGGGATTACATCGTCCCCAGCCGTGTGCATCCGGGGAAGTTTTACGCGCTGCCGCAAGCGCCGCAACAGTACAAGCAGCTGCTGATGGTATCGGGTTTCGACCGCTATTTCCAGATCGCGCCGTGCTTCAGGGACGAGGACGCGCGAGCGGATCGCTCGCCGGGAGAGTTCTATCAGCTGGATATGGAGATGGCGTTTGCGGGTCAGGAGGATGTGTTCGCCGCGATCGAGCCTGTGCTGTACGAGGTATTCCGCGAGAACACCGCGCTTGACGTGACGCTGCCGCCATTCCCGCGCATCCCATACGCCAAGGCGCTGTCGAGATATGGTTCGGATAAACCTGACCTGCGCAATCCGCTGATCATCGAGGACGTGACCGCGCTGTTCGCGGACGGCGCGCCGCCGTTCTTCCAGGGCAGGCAGATTCGCGCGATCGCTGTCGATAGGTTTACAAAAACGCGCAAATTCTTCGATACGCTGGGGGCGTATGTAAAGGAGCAGGGCGGCGCGAATGCGTACTGGTTCAGGTTGGATGATTTAGGCGCGGTGTCGGGTGGCATCGCAAACGCATTGCTGGCTTGCCCGCAGAGCGTGCGGGCCGGGCTGATATCCATGCTGGGGCTGCAGCCGGGCGCGGCGGCAGTGCTGCTAGCGGAGGGCAAGGAGACTATCACGAGGTTGTCGGCGCTGGTGCGCGCCGAGATGGGCAGGCAGCTGGGACTGATAAACGAGGATCAATTCAAGTTCTGCTG
>JAISBH010000027.1 GCA_031266295.1 Oscillospiraceae bacterium
CACCCAAGGAGGCAAGCGCAACGTTGCCGGATATCGCGGGCACATGCAGCGGCGTGTAAACGAACGGCAGCGGCACGAACCAATCTATCAGCGCGAAAAACGCGGCCACCGCACCGCCGACGGCAGCGCTCAAACCTGCCGCCAGCAATGAGAGCCATACGGCGGCTGCGACAAGCCACACCGGCAGAGCGATAATGACATTCAACAGACCCACGCCCAGCGCCGCCCAAATCATGCGCAGCACATTCCCTACCGAGGTGTTCTGCGTCACGCGATCGGCGGCAAACTCCAGCATATAGGCGTGCGCCAGAGATTCAGGAGTCCCCAGGCCTTCTGCCAGCGCCGCGTCGGACTGACCCGCCGCGCTCCCCTCGATGAAGTGCATATTGATGTCTTCGGTGATACCCCAACGTTTCTCCGGCGGCAGCTTTTTTAGCAGAGCCTCCAGCCGCCTGACATATATCTCGCGCGTCATACGTCTTGCCCCTCCCGACTCGGTTCCGGTGTGCCGGACTGATCGCCGCCATCATTGCCGCCTCTAAGACGCGCGCCGAGCAGCATATCTACGCCTGCGCAGAATTCCTTCCACGCCTGCAGCATCTCCGCGCCCCGCACGCGGCCCGTGACCGTGATACTGTAATACTTGCGCGGCGGACCCTCCGTAGATTCTCTAAGGTATGTCGTCAGCAGATCCTCTTCCCGCAGCCGCTTGAGCAGCGGGTAGATCGTCCCCTCCGACATACCTACGCTCGACGAGACGAGACTTACTAGCTCAAATCCATAGCAATCCTTATGATTCAGCAGCGCCAGCACGCACAGTTCGAGAACCCCTTTCTTCAGCTGCACGTTCATCTCTTTAGCGTTCACATGGCAAAACCTCCTTTATCTTCCTTAATCTTTTCGATATCGTTCGTCGCAATATATCTTGCTTAGCATTATACTATGACGCAAGGTAGCTGTCAATACACTGACGGTGGAATTTTTTCTTGCGCAGTACTTAGAATAGTGTCCAACAGCAATTCCAAATTTAGAATTTTTTATTATGATTCGGTCGCCTGCAATCGATTTTTCTTGGACGAGAGTCGCTCGTTGTACCTTACGTGCTCATACCGTAGCATGTACGCCACTATCCCACGAACGTGTCTAGGATGCTGCACGAGTCGCTGCGGCGGGACGCTGTTCGATCTGCGGATCGAATGCGCTTTAAGTTACTGGCGCCCCGCCGCTATGACGTAAGTTGACAACTTCCTTATAGCATTCGTTCCCTCGTTCCAAGCACAGGGGGAGGTCGGGAGGGGGATCGCAATCCCCTTCCCGAAGGCGCGGATGCGCCGCGTCCCAGACCCTGCGAAGGGCTATCCACCCTTTCGAATCCTGACCAGGCTTCGCCTGGACCATCGTGATACACATTCTACCGGCTTCGGCCAACCGGTTGTGCTCCGATACGCTATCTCGTAACGTAATCGACAACCCTCATCGCCCCCCTAGGGGGAGATGTCGCCGCAGCGACAGAGGGGGTTCCCCAGGAAGCAATCTCAAATTTGGAATCGCTGAGCGTCCACCAAAAACAGTGGCGCGCGCGTCCATTATGCTGTATACTGGTACCAGAAGCCACTATCGGGCACGGCGGGCGTTGCCGGTCCGGAGCCAACTCAACATGAATCGTAAGGGAGGGGTAAGATTGATCAAGGTAATTTACGGCAAAAAGGGTTCGGGGAAGACAAAGAGGATTATCGACCAGGCCAACGAATCTATCAAGGAGCAAAAGGGCGACGTGTTGTTCCTGGACGACGACAATAGGTATATGTTCGACCTAAGGCACGAGATCCGCTTCATTAACGCCGGCGAATACGGCGTGCGCACGGGCGAGATGTTCTACGGGTTCGTGTGCGGATTGCTGGCGCAAAACTTCGACGTAAGCCTGGTGTTCGTCGACGCGTTCCTGAAACTGACCGGCTGCGCTAAGGGCGGGATCGAGAACCTCGGATGGCTGTTTGATAAACTGGGGAAAATCGGCGCGCAGCATTCCGTCAATTTTGTACTCAGCGTCAGCGGCGATCCCGAGGAAGCGCCTGATTTCATCAAGCCGTATTGCGTATGAGCATCGCAGGATCAAGCACGGTGCGTTCGACGCGGGGCGGCGGAGCCGTCTCCGCGTCGCGGGCGATCCTGACTGGACTCGCTCCGGATGGCGGATTGTACGTGCCGGAGAGATTCCCATATATATTCACTCCGGATATCACGGCGCTAGCCGACGAACCTTATGCGAATCGCGCGGCGCGGATACTGGCACTGCTGCTTCCCGCGTTTGACCGCGATGAACTGGCTGATGCTGCGGCGCGCGCGTACTCGCGGTTCGGCGGATCGGACGCCGCGCCGCTGCGCAGGCTGTCAGGCAATCGTTATCTGCTTGAACTATACCATGGGCCGACGCTGGCGTTCAAGGATTTCGCGCTGCAGTTATTGCCCGGCCTGATGACTCAGTCCGCAAGGCTGGAAGGCGACTCGACGAAGCGGCTGATACTGGTCGCTACATCTGGAGACACAGGCAAGGCCGCTCTGGAGGCATTCGCGGATCAGCCGGATACCGAGATCGTCGTTTTCTATCCGGAGGATGGGGTCAGCGAGGCGCAGCGCCTGCAGATGACCACCCAGCGCGGCGTGAACACACACGTCGCGGCGGTGCGCGGCAACTTCGACGACGCGCAGACGGGCGTGAAAAAACTGTTCGCGAGCGAGTCGTTCAGGGACTCTATGCGCGCGCGAGGATACACGCTGTCTTCCGCGAACAGCATCAACTACGGCCGGTTGATACCGCAGATAGCGTACTATTTCTCGTCGTACGCCGATCTTATCAACTATGGCGCGATACAGCCGGGACAGCGGGTTCATTTCTGCGTGCCCACGGGCAACTTTGGAAACATACTGGCGGCGGACTGCGCGCGCCGGATGGGTCTGCCCGTCGGCAAGCTGGTCTGCGCGTCCAACAGGAATCACATACTGACTGACTTCATCGAATCAGGCGCGTATGACACGCGGCGCAAGTTCCACGTCACATCCTCGCCGGCGATGGACATACTCGTCTCGTCCAACCTGGAGCGTTTCCTGTTTGAACTGACGGGACGCGACGGCTCGCGCGTGTCGGAGTGGATGAACGGGATTAAAACCGTCGGTCTGTTCAGTCTGAACGCCGCCGAACACGCCGCAGTCAAGGCGCGCATCTCCGCCGGATGGGCTGACGAGGATGCGTCGCGCGGCGCGATTGCCAAGATGTGGCGTGATTCGCGCGCGCTGATCGACCCGCACACCGCTGTCGGCGCGGACGTGCTAGAGCGAGCGCGGCTTAACGAAGACGATCCAGCCGTACTCGTGTCCACGGCCAGCCCGTTCAAGTTCGGCGCTGACGTTGCGAAGGCGATACTGCCCGGCGTGCCCGAAGGTGCGTCGGATTTTGATTGCTGCGCTATGATCGCGTCGGCGTCGGGCATATCGGTTCCGCCGTCTATCGCGGCGCTGCCCGGCCTGAAGGTGCGGCATACGCTAAAGTGCGACGCGGGCGGCATGGCGGACGTCATAGCTGGGATTATCGGCTGACCCGGCAAAAATGATTGTAAAAATATCCGCCGATGTGTTTCAAAGCGCCTGATCCAGGGTATTTAATAATTGTGAGGCGCGAGAGCGCCGCGTGATTATAAAAATCAATATCCATCGCCCGTTAAGGCTGATTATGAAGGAGGCGCTTTATCAATGAGTTCATCAACGAAGAAGTGGGTTTGCAAGGTTTGCGGATATGTTCATACCGGCGACGAACCACCGGAGATTTGCCCGGTCTGTAAAGCGAAGAAGGATAAGTTCAGCGAGGTGACCGAGGGCAAGCAGTACGCCGACGAGCACAGGATCGGCGTTGCGAAGGGTGCGGATGAGCGTGTAGTCGAAGGTTTACGCGCGAATTTCACAGGTGAATGCACCGAGGTGGGCATGTACCTGGCGATGAGCCGCCAGGCCGACCGCGACGGTTACCCCGAAGTGGCCGAGGCGTTCAAGCGCTACGCGCTGGAAGAGGCTGAACACGCGGCCAAGTTCGCCGAGCTGCTGGGAGAGATCGTTTACGCCGACACCAAGAAGAACCTGGAACTGCGCGCGGAGGCCGAGTTCGGCGCGACGTCCGGCAAGAAAGAGCTTGCCACGCTCGCCAAGCAGCTCAACTATGACGCTATCCATGACACCGTGCATGAGATGTGCAAGGACGAGGCTCGTCACGGTAAGGGGTTCGACGGACTGCTGAAGCGGTACTTCGGGTAATCGGGCGCGTAGGCCCATGTTGAAACGATGTTGAAGCGATGCGGCGCGGGAGCGGTCTTGAGCCGTTCCCGTTTTATTTTAACGTGAAGTCGGTTATGTGGAACCAAAGGTAAAAATCAACTTTGACACGGAGGCGGCGATATGTTTAAAGTCCGGTTTAATAGAGCCAAAGCGGAAGCAGGCAGATTAGGGAGTTACCCAGACCTCACAGACGGTAAGGTATACGACCTAGAGGACGAAACGACCGAAGATTACCCAGACGGATCGACGCGCTATATGCTCGTGGAAGATGACTCGGATATGCAAGTGCCGTATGACGTGAAAATATTTGATATTGTTCAGTGATACTGCAGTTGTTTTGACGGGTATACACAGCGGCTGGTTCCATTAGGTAAGAATCCCTTTGGGATTCTTACCTGTTGTAATAAGTTATATCGTTCATAAGTATTTGAGGCCAATTTGTCGGAAAGCCAATTTGACTAATATCTATATCATTACCAAATTCACGGAATAAAGCGCTCAGATCTTCGCAGAGATCCGCCGCATCTCTTTTATTTGGAAGAAAACACACCATCGCGATAACATATGCAAAAAGAGTTCTTGAACCTTTTATAGGAATTTTCTTCAGCGTAGATGCTCCTAATGAAATGGATGGCGACAATGTTTCGCCATAAAGTCGACCAAAATGTGCGCATGCGTTTCGTAATACCGAAAAACAATGCAGCCAATTCCTTAAATAGCTAGCCTTTCCAGCATTAGTGGTCGAAGCGATCAGCTCCTGCATTTCTGGCAGCAGATTACTATAAAACTTCGATAAGGTAGTGAATGTCATTATTTCGGCAGCGGCCCACAGAGGCATATTTCCACCATAAACTCTTATATGATGATTCACAAACTTCGCAGAGCTATTATGCGTAATTTGTAACTTCATAGAGGTTATAAAGTCTTTGTGGTATGTATGATCAGCGAAATGCTGCTCATCATAATGCCCACCCGATCCATATTCTTTGGTAAATTCATGCGATATAACAGATCGTGCGAACACTTCTATCGTTTCGAGGTAACAAAACAGGATGCTTCTTATACGCTTGTCAAACCCATATAGCCTTATTGCTTGGTCAAATGAAAAGCCACGCTTAAATTTACCATCCGCCCCTAAAAACGGGAAGGTGTATCCTGTTAACCTATAATAACTGATACGCTCTAGTTCGCATCGAGCGCATTCGTGATCTTCAATCACCATACCACGGTTCCGAAAAAGGTCAACCAGTTCATCATAAGACCTGTAAGGCTTTAGTGGCTTAGGCATTATATCCTCCCGATGAAAGGAGACGCCATATAGACGCCTCCTGGCCCCCAATTGACGCATACCTTACGGCAGAGGCGTGGGCAGCTCTGTCGTATATATTATAAGCCCAACCTGACCACTATGTCAATGATAGTTTGTCCCCAAATTATTGCTTCCTGCGCACTAGGCAGCCAAACAAAGCCGTGGAGTACGAGAACCTATTTGGCATACCGCTCAAGCTTCATCCCCCGCTATTCATCCAATTCTAACCTAATTCTCATCATCCGTTCCGCTTCCTCTCAAGTTCAAACCCCGATCATTCCGTATAATAGGTATTGTCGTAGGAAACCATGGGCAACGATAAGATAGCCGCCATGAGCGGATGAGGAGGATCACCACCATGAACAAAGAGCAGTTTGAGAAGATCGAATACCTGCGGGCGAACGCGGAAATCAGATACGAGGAAGCGGCCGCGTTGCTGGAGCGTTACGACGGCGACCTGACCCGCGCGATGATCGAGCTGGAGCGCGCGAACCGTCTCCGCCCAGCGTATGGACACGCAGAAAACCCGTGGGACAATATGTCCGCACGCGGCAAGGACGAGCGGCACAGACACGACCATTACCGCCACAACCCGAACAGCTGGTTCAAGAAACTGCTGCGCGCGAAGGTGCAGATAACCAAGGATGGCGAGACCGTCGCCAACGTGCCGGCTGTCGTGCCGATAATCGCAGCGGTAGTGGCTCCTCATCTGTCGATAGCGGGTGCGGCGGTCGGCGCCGTCACCGGATACCGCGTGAAGACGGCACAGCCTCCGGAGAAGGACGGCGGGGAAAACTGACGGGAACGCGGACACCAACTGAACCCACGCCGTCGCGGCGGCGCAAGACCCCCTCCGCCGTTGCGATGGCGGAGGGGGGTCTTCCTTATACTTTTTATAGCTGGAAAAATTGGTCGGAACGCTCTTTAATCCATATTGCTTCCTCTGCATTACTTGCTGGAGCTATCAAATATCTATCCTCCTCTTTCTGATAAATCACTATCCGAAATGGATCGAACCATACCATCATATTCATTGAAGTAAACCCATCAATATATCCATTGTAAAAGTAAGCGGTACCCCAAATCCCATCACCTGAATTAAGTGCAGACGATACAAAAGTATAATTATCTGAATCAGACTTATTAGGTGAAGTAATGGTAAGTTTATACCTTAAAGCATCATCTTTAAGCAGGTATTGGAGAAACGCTCCGTTAATATCTAAAACAACATCTTCATCAACGTCCCCGTTCGCATGAAACTCTACCGCGTCCAATGTTGATCGTACGGAACATCTTTTGGGGATAAAATAAATAGCACTAATAATTACTACAATAGCAACTATTATATGCGTTATCCGTACTCGGATTTTGTGATTATTCAACATCTCCCCCTCCTCGTGTGGGATCAATCGCATTCGTCATAAACGATGCCTTTCTAGACGCAGTTTAGCATATCGCGCCTAGAAAGGCAAGGCTCTAATTTATCTTAGCGCGGAGGAACCTCTCTCCCCCCTGCCGCCGCGTCAAACAAAGGGTTTCTCCTAATCCACTCTACTTCAAATATCCGCTCTCAAAGAACCCAGACAACCCCGTCTGCCAGTCATACACCTGCGTGAATCCGCCGTATACGCCCAGCGTTGTAAACTCGCGCCCGTCCGCCTTGTAAAGAGCGAGCGACTCGGCCTGCGCGCTCGGTTCGGCGAGCATCGGCACGCTCAGACCGCTTCGCAGCGAGGCTGTCGGCCGCCTGTCCTTGACTTCATTTTTCGCCCATACGAGCAGATCGTTCATCATGTAGCCGTATACAGTACCCCTGCCCGGTATGCCGACGCATACATACTTCCAGGTGGAGTTGTGGCTATCCAGTACCGTCACCAGCGCGCCGTTGTAGACCTTGCCGATTATCTCGCTGTTATATCCGGGGTAGTTGCGCAGGTTCAGCGTATACGACGGCCCCGGCGCGTTGACCGCTAAAACCACGTGGTTCAATAGACTGTCGTTGTCGGCTGGGATGAAGCCTGACGTCGGCGGGTTCGCGCCGTCTCCCGGGAACCGCACATGCCACCAGCGTCCGTTTGAGCCGGCGCTCACGGCGAGAACCTCCGTGGGTTGGATAGCATAGTAGCGGGCGATCACCGCCGCGCTGTCAGACGGCTGACTATACAGCGGCCAGTCGTCGAGCGGTCTGATGAACGACGGCGGTATGGTGCTCATACCCGACATCTTGCCGCGGTTCGTCGCCTCGTTGTTTGTGAACAGATACTGCCGCTGCATGTAACCGTACTGCGCGCCTTGACCCTCGCCGACGGAAACCTGCGCCCACTCCTCGCTCAAGTAGGACAGCACGCGCACCATTACGCCGTTGTAGTATAGTCCCAGCGACCTCGAGGCTTGTGAGGGCGTCTCGCGCAGGTTCAGCCTCCCGCCGTTGGATGTCGAGACCCACGCGTCCTCTATGCCCTGCTCAACGGGTTGTGCGGGCATCGGCGCGTCCATCTTCAGGTAAGCGGTCATCATGTAGCCCGTGCGATCGTCGCGGATCATGCGCACCAGCGACCAGTCGCCCAGCGTGCCCCATACCTCGACGCGTTCTCCCGTTCGGTATTGCGCCAGCGACGCCGCGCCCACGCTGGGCAGCGCGCGCAGGTTCAGGTAATCGGACGCCTTCGGGTTATTGACTATACCCGTCCGGACGTACGAACCCACCGGCAGGTTGACCGCGTCGCTGGCCAGAGCCGCCTGGCCTGAGAGCATGACCGCCAACACCATTACCACCGCCAGCACGCTTGCGAGCGTCCCGCGCGCGCAGTTTCCGTTTAATCTATTTCCCATCTGAATCCTCCTTATTCCAACCGTATTGTCTGTAAATGGTCTTACACCATTAAGACGTACTACATCCGGTTTAGCATCCATTTCCTTTTTGGTTTGACCGCGCACTCATAAGTACACCGTTGCAATACATCCGCCGATACGCTACAATAGTGAAGGAGGGATTGCCATGACAAAGCTCGAACACACGTTCAAGACGGACACTCTGTTCAAGATGTTGTTCGTGAAATACCCCAACCTGCTGAAACGACTGGTCGCGGGGCTGCTTGGCATACCGCTTGAGTCGATCGGCCGGTTCGATGTTACGAATCCCGAGATGCATCCTGATAACCTAGGCGATAAATTCTGCCGCCTGGATATAAACATGACGGTGAACGAACAGCGGGTGGATCTCGAAATACAGGTGATAGACGAAGGGAATTACCCCGAACGGACGTTATATTATTGGGCGAGAGAATATTCTAGCGCGTTGAAAGAAGGCGGGAATTACGCGGAATTGCCGCGCGTGGTCGTGATCAGCATAATGGATTTCAAGCT
>JAISBH010000056.1 GCA_031266295.1 Oscillospiraceae bacterium
GTTCTCCCGTTCCAAGCTCCGGAGGGAGGTCGGGAGGGGGATCGCAATCCCCTTCCCGAAGGCGCGGATGCGCCGCGCTACCCGCCCTTTCGAATCCTGACCAGGCTTCGCCTGGACCATCGTTTGCGCACAAGCCGTCGGTTTCGGACTGCCGACCTATGTCGCCGCAGCGACAGAGGGGGTTCTTCCCCGGGGGAGGTCGGGAGGGGGATCGCAATTGAGCGTAGCGAGAGCGCGCAGCGCACTTCCCGAAGGCGCGGATGCGCCGCGCGCCTCACCGCCGCGCAGCCTCGCCGCACATGCGCATATGTCTCACCCTATCATGCACTTCCGCGCGTTTCGCATTATTGAACCTATCCAGCGTACCCACTAAATACCCCGTTATCCTGCGTATGCGCTCGAACGGCAGCCCATCCTGCTCCGACCTCCCGCATTTGGGACAGGTATCCCCAATAATCCCCGAATACCGACACACCGGATCCCTATCCAACGGATGATTAACCGACCCATACCCTATCCCCTGCTCCTTCATACAGCGCACGATCGCCTCGAACGCTTCCATGTTCGCGGACGGATCCCCATCCAACTCTACATACGTAATATGCCCGCCGTTCGTCAGCGCGTGATACGGAGCCTCCAATCGAATCTTGTCAAATGCACTGATCTGACAATACACCGGCACATGAAACGAATTGGTGTAATATGGCCTGTTGGTCACATCCTCAATGGATCCGAACCTCT
Organism: Oscillospiraceae bacterium; assembly: GCA_031266295.1. GTDB lineage: Bacteria > Bacillota > Clostridia > Christensenellales > Aristaeellaceae > BNUH01. The sequence continues at coordinate 742 of JAISBH010000056.1, forward strand.
TCCTATCAATCTCGACGAACCGCCCCGACAATCCTTCCGCCGGCGTCGCAATCAGCGAAAAATTCAACCCGCGCCTGGCCGATTCCTCATCCATCCGCTTGCGCATCCTCCCGACAATCTCCAACCCCAGCCTTTGCGACTCCTCCGATTCCCCGTGATGCTTGCCCGTCAGCCTCTTCAGCGCCTCCGCCAGCCCGATGAATCCCACTGTCAGCGTGCCGTGCTTCAATACTTCGCGCACCTCGTCGTCAGGCCCGAGCTTTTCTGAATCTAGCCATATGCCATTGCCCATCATGAACGGGAAATTGCGCGCCTTCTTACGGCACTGTATCTCAAACCTATCGGCCAACTGATCTATCACCAGATCGATCAGCCCGTCCAAACGTCCGTAAAACTCGTTGACGTCTTCGCTCAGTATCGCAATTCGCGGCAGATTCACCGACGTGTAGCTTAGGTTGCCCCGACCGCTAACGGTCTCGCGCGACGGATCATAATTATTCGCCATCACTCGCGTGCGGCAGCCCATATACGCGACCTCCGACTCAGGCTGGCCAGGCTTATAATACTGCGCGTTGAACGGCGCGTCCAGAAATGAGAAGTTAGGGAACAGCCTCTTCGCGCTGACCTTGCACGCCAGCTGGAACAGATCGTAGTTCGGATCGCCTGGATTCGCACTAACGCCGTCCTTCACCTTGAATATCTGAATCGGGAATATGGGCGTCTCGCCGAACCCCAACCCCGCGTCTGTCGCCTTGAGAACGTTGCGGATGACCATCCGTCCCTCGGGCGACGTATCCGTGCCATAGTTGATCGAACTAAACGGCACCTGCGCCCCGGCGCGGCTGTGCATCGTGTTCAGGTTGTGGATCAATGCCTCCATCGCCTGGAACGTCTCGGTTTCGGTCTCAATGTCGGCCTGTTTCCTCGCGAACGCCTCGCATGCGTCCGCATGATCGGGATCGTCGCCCAGCAGTTCGCGCGCCTTTGCCAGGTTGACTTTGTATCGCTTGGCACGGGTCTTGCGCACGCCCTCGGCCAGCGCTATGTCAAAATTGGGTATGCTCTGCCCGCCGTGCTGGTCATTCTGGTTGGACTGGATCGCTATGCACGCCAGCGCGGCATAGCTGGTAATGCTGTTCGGTTCGCGCAGGAACCCATGCCCTGTGGAAAATCCACCCTCGAACAGCTTGTTGATATCAATCTGACAGCATGTGGTCGTCAGCGTGTAGAAGTCGAAGTCGTGAATGTGTATGTCGCCCGACTTATGCGCGGTTGCGTGTTCAGGCTTTAGGATATACATTTCGTTAAATATTTTTGCGCCTTCGGAGCCGTACTTCAGCATTGCGCCCATCGCGGTGTCGCCGTCAATGTTCGCGTTGTCGCGCTTCAGGTCGCTGTCGTGGGAGGCGCTGTTGGTTATTTCATCATATGCACGCATCAGGCGCGTATTCATCTCGCGGGCGCGGGTACGCTCGGCGCGGTACAGTATGTAGCGCTTTGCGGCGTCCGCGAGATCGGCCTCTATCAGCGCGCGTTCTACGACGTCCTGCACCTCTTCAACGGAGGGCGTCTTGCCGGACGACACGGACTGCGCCTCGGCGAGGGTCGCGGCCTGGACGGCCAGTTTCAGCGCCAGACCGGAGTCGGGCGTTCCCGAAGCCTGCAGCGCCTTGAAAATAGCGTTAGAAATCTTCTCCAGGTTGAACGGAACCTCGCGATTGTCTCGTTTTATAATAGTCGTCAGCATATCTTTGTGCGGCGAACCCCTCGCCATCCTCCTGCGATAATCAGCATCCTTAGATACAGTATCACAATATATAGTGGTTGTCAAGTGGGTAGAACGCTACATTTGCTATTCTTCGCTCGCTATCGTTCGACTCGCCTCGTCATTTTCGGATCGTTTTCCGATATTGCAGCGCGGCGTTTTTTTGTATGCGGCTTGACGCGTGAAATGCGCGTGTCTTCCGCGAATTTTATGCGTCAGGCTGTATAGCGTTCTTATCGCCGCTTGCAAATTTCTTCCGGATTCTCTATAATACTCCGACGGCCTCGCTCAGGCCTTTATAAGAATGTCGAAGGGTGGTTGTGTATGGCTCAGCGAAACCTAGGTTCCGCAGCGATCGGGTATCTGCCCGATGAAACCCCATCGATCGGTAAGTTGATTCTGTTCGCGTTCCAGCAGGTGCTGGTCATGTTCCCGGCGACGGTGACCGTCGCGCTGCTGACAGGGTTCCACGTATCCACGACGATATTCGCGAGCGGACTCGCGACGCTGTGCTTCCTGCTGATCACGCGCGGGAAGATTCCGCTGTATTACGGATCCAGCTTCTCGTATATCGCGGCGATCGTCGGTATTACCGGCGCCTCGCAGTTCGGCGTCGTCGCACCGGACGCGCTGATCAGCCAGGCGCAGTTCGGCATCATAATGTCGGGTTTGGTGTCGATTGCCGCGGGCTTTATCGTGTCGCGGTTCGGCATAGAATCGATCGAGCGCGTGCTGCCGCCGACGGTCACCGGCTCTATAGCGCTGGTGATAGGGCTGTCGCTGGCGGGCACGGCGCTGACCAGCGTAGCGGGATACTCGAACGGCGCGCTGGCTGACAGTTCCAACAAGATGTGGGTCGCGGGTTTGATAACGCTGCTAGCTACGATCGGTTTTTCGGTGTATTTAAAGGGCGTGTGGAGTCAGCTGCCTATTCTGCTGGGGATACTGGTCGGATACGCGGTGAGCATCCCGCTCGGGCTGATCGATTTCAGCAGTGTGTTTTCGGGGGCGGTTATTTCCACGCCGCACTTTACGCTGCCGAAGCCTAGCTGGGCTGCCGTTCTAGCGATCATGCCGATAGCGATCGCGACGATTCCGGAATCCACCGCTCATCTGTTCCAATTAGATATATATGTGAATGATCTGGCAAGGCGCAAGGGCAAGGGTGAGTATAAAATCGCCGACAAGCTGGGTCTTAATCTGATTGGGGATGGTGTTGGCGATATCGTGGCTTCGCTGTTTGGAGGACCGGCAGGTACGAATTACGGCGAGAACATTTCAACAATGGCTATTACCCATAACTTCTCATGTCCGATGCTGGCCGTCGCCGCGGTCATATCGATATTGTTGTCGTTCGTCAGCCCGCTGTCCAATCTGATCAACACGGTGCCAGGAGCGGTAATCAATGGCGCGTGTGTGTTCTTGTTCGGGGTTATAGCGGCGCAGGGCATCGCTATCATGATCAACAAGCGAGTAGACATGTTCGACGCACGCAACCTGGCCGTTATTTCGACGATATTAATCATAGGCATAGGCGGGTCGTTCGGTTTCCCGAACGGGATGATTCCGGTATTCGGCGCACAACTGCCCGCGATCGCCACCGCGGCGTTGTTCGGGATAGTGCTGAACCTGCTGCTGTCGATGGGACAGAAGGCCAAGGATTAAGTAGCAACAGAGAAACCGGTTGTGCTGCGAAACAGACTATCGGAGCACAACCGGGGAACCCCCCTCTGTCGCTGCGGCGAC
>JAISBH010000112.1 GCA_031266295.1 Oscillospiraceae bacterium
TTTCGGGACTCTGTCCCGGACCCTGCGAAGGGCTATCCGCCCTTTCGAATCCTGACCAGGCTTCGCCTGGACCATCGTGACACACATTCCATCGGCTTCGGCCAACCGGATCATGCCCGATAGTTTACCTCGTGACGCAACCGGTTCCTCCGTTCTCCCGTTCCAAGCCTGGGGGAGGTCGGGAAGGGGATCTCAATCCCCTTCCCGAAGGGGCGGATGCGCCGCGTCGCCGCAGCGACAGAGGGGGGTCCCTACAGCACCCTCACGCACCGCCCGCCTCAACGTATCCTCATCTAGCCTTACTAACGCCCGCGTGCCCTCAGCCTCGTATTCCTCGCTCAACACATGCCCGCGCTCATGCAGCAACGCCAGCGCGCCTCCCTTCGCGTAGGGTATGAATACCTCAACCTCACGCAGATTCCGGCGCAACTCCTCCGTCATCTTCGCGATCAACCCGTCCAGTCCCACACCCATCTTTGCCGATATCCGCACCACCGCGTTTAACTCGTCCGCCTTGTCCGATTCAACGGCGTCGCACTTGTTCAACACCTCAATCGCCGGCTTGTCCCCCGCACCCAGCATCTCCAGCGTCTCGCACACTACCTTGCGCTGCTCGACGATGTTGGACGCTGTCGCGTCGCTGACGATGATCAACGCGTCTGCCATCGCCGCCTCCTCCAGCGTTGAATGGAACGCGTCAACCAGCGCGGTCGGCAGCTTCCTTATAAACCCTACTGTGTCGGTGAGCAGGCACTCTTCCCCTGTGGGCGTCTTGTACTTGCGTGTCAACGGATCCAGCGTCGCGAACAATCGGTCGCACGCGAACGCCTTCGCGTCGGTCAACCTATTCAACAGCGTGGATTTACCCGCGTTTGTGTAGCCCACCAGCGCAAACGACGGAACCCCACTGCGCTTTCGCTGAACGCGACGCAGCGAACGATCCCTGGATAATACGTCCAACTCACGCCTCAGATCAGTTATACGTTCACGAACCCTGCGGCGGCTTACCTCTAGCTTCGACTCACCTGGGCCGCGCGTGCCTATACCGCCTCCAAGCCTCGACAGACTCAACCCCTCGCCCATCAATCTTGGCAGCCTGTGGCTCAACTGCGCCAGTTCCACTTGAACCTTGCCTTCACGCGTATGCGCGTGCCTGGCGAATATGTCCAGTATCAGCATCGTCCTGTCGATTACACGCAACCCGAATAAATCCTCTAGTGCGCGGGTCTGAGCTCCGCTCAACTCATCGTCCGCTATGACTAAGTCCGCGTCCAAAGCCTGTGCGTCCAGCCCGGCCTCGCCCAGTTTACCCTTACCCAAATAGGTGGCAGCATCCGGCTTCACCCTCTTCTGCAGCGCTCGCCCTACCACTTGCGCTCCCGCTGTATCGGCCAGCGCGGCCAGTTCATCCAACGATGCGTCACTGTCTACACCTATTAACAATGCGCGTTCGGGGGCGTCCTCGTCTACTGTGGTATCGCCGCGCAGCACATCCAGATCGGCTTGTTCGATTGTGGCGCGCCACTCACGCTGGGGCAGCCGCTCCAACGAAACCAGCTCAGTCAGCCACGGTTCCGGCTGGCCGTTCACGCATTCGCCCAGGAACGCCGACTGCACCGACACAACCGTGCCGTCACCGTCCACTCCGACGGCGGTCATCGCGTCCAGCCGCAGACTTACCAACGCGCGCAGGTCTACATCCGATAGGCGCGCGTCACCCTCCGGATGCGTGTGCAAACAGCGCACGCCCGCCAGCCGTGCCAATCCCCTGCGGCGGCGCAGTCCCGGCAGAGGCACACTCGACGCGCCGCCGACCGTGATGTCGATCACATCGCCCGCGCGGCTCAGGTACAGCGACACCTCCCGGCGGATGCGTGCACTCTGCCTCGCCAGCGACTCGACTAGCATAGGCGGCGCGAACTGCTCGCGCTCGCCCTCCACGTCGTACAGTTGATCCAGTTCGTCTATCCAGGATTTGCGAATGCCAGTAAGGTCGCCGTGAACCATGCGATCACCTGCCTTTAGTTATTCTGTTTGTATCCGCGTTGATTTGCCTGATCCCCGTATCGATGATCCCATACTCGTGCGTACCCGATTCACGATATAGGCTGGACTTAGTCAAGGCGTCGTAGGAGGCGGCGCTTCGAGAACGCCCACCCTTGCGGCTGTGGGGCAATCCTGTTCGCCATTCCGCTTCACTCCTTATCGCGCTGTTATAGCCGTATTATACAGGATTGACGTGGCGTGTCAATCGAACTATGTCATCTATGAGTCCTTAACGGGATCGTCCGGACTGCCCTTGACGACGATCTTCTTGGTAGTTTGGAACACAGCGGACTTCAACGCATCCTCGTGACGCTTGTGAATAGCGTCCAGGTTCCTATGTTTCGATGGTGGCGGGGAGTACTGCGGAGCCTGGGTTCGAGGGTATGGGTCGTACGCGTGTTCGCTTCGCGGATCGCGCAGGTTCCAGCCCACGCGCTGCGACTGGCCGGGCTGGAGCATCTGCTGCTGGGTGGGCGGCTGCGGATACAGCGGGAGTCCTTGACTGTATGGCGCGTATGCAGGCTGCGGTGGCTGGTACTGCTGCTGATACTGTTGCTGGGGCGGTTGATACTGTTGAGGAGGCTGGTACTGCTGTTGCGACTGATAATTCAACGACAGCTGATACGGCGTTGCGAGTTGCGGCTGGATTGCCTGTTCCGGATCGGGTTCGCGCGGCGTCTCCCGATTCGATTCCACTAATGGCGAGCTGGACATGCGCTGGCTCGCTCCAGCCTGGATCGAGTTCCAGAGATCTTGCTTTACAATGCTGTCGGACTTATGGCGCTTCTGCGCGGAGCTGATCAACTCGAAAGGACTGGGGCCTATATTATCCATCTGGCGGCCTCCTTAATATCGTTTGCGGACGGTTGACGATGATTGTGGAAGTGTATGCCGTTTGGGAATAAAAGATGTGGGGGCGCGACAGTGGGCACCCAGCGGGAAGTAATGCTATGTAGGGGAAGGCTCTCGCCATCCCCCTTGAGTCAGTCCTTACTCGGCTGCGTCTGGTTCGCAGGCGAACGATTCGCCGGCGTCTTCATACGTTTCCTCATAAACTGGCTCCTCGTAGTACTCCTCTTCGACATAAGCCTCTTCGGCATAGGCCTCCTCGGCGTACTCCGGTTCTTCGATGATCTCCTCGGCGATGATCTCCTCGATATAATCTTCGTTCGCGTTCTCATACTCGGCGTCGGAAGCCGTTTCGGTTTCTTCGACCGCGCCGTCTTCATAGGCGTAGAGTTCCTTGATGGTCAGGAAGGCGTTCATGCAAGAGTGCGCACAGGTGGATGGGCTGGCCGTGAACGGCGTGCCGCAGGTGCGCAGGCCTAGGCTGATGCTCTCGTCAGCATCCAGCTCCAGGATGAACTTGCCATTATACCCGGCCTCAAGCGGGTATCCTTCACGCACGCCGATCAAGTGATTGACGCACGCGCCTGGTACCAACTCATGGTTGCGCAGCAGGGCCAGTTCGACCTCGTGAGCCGTATCCAGTCCTACCAGGGTCGTGCCGTACTCGATCTCATAGATCCCGTGGTGCGGGATGATGAGGCTGCTGGCTCCATCATACCCTACCAAGAACAGCGGGAAGATGGACGGCATTTCGAATTCAAACACTTCGGAACAGCTGGGGATCTGCAGAACCTTGTCGACCGTGCTATACATGCCGCCAAAGCCGAGCTTCGGAGCATGAACGACGGTGGCACGACCGGCTGGGCCAGCCGGGCCGGAATCGCCCTTGTCGCCCTTGAGACCTTGCGGACCTTGAGCGCCGTCGGTTCCGTCATATCCGCGGGGACCCATAGGCCCTTGTTCGCCGATATCGCCTTTGTCACCCTTGAGTCCTTGCGGTCCTTCGGCGCCGGGCAGTCCAGCAGGGCCGCGCGCTCCGGCAACGCCGGGCAATCCGCGCGGGCCGGGAGCGCCCTGCGATCCAGCGGGTCCTTGCGCGCCAGTGTCGCCCTTGAGTCCTTGCGCACCCGTGGCGCCGGTCGCACCGCGCGGGCCGACGGGGCCTTGAGGTCCGGTGGCTCCGATATCGCCGTTCGCGCCAGCGGGTCCACGCGCGCCTGCGGGGCCACGAACGCCTGCGGGGCCTTGAGCGCCAGTCGCGCCGCGCGGACCAACGGCTCCGGTTTCGCCCTTGAGTCCTTGCGTACCCGTGGCGCCGGTCGCACCGCGCGGGCCGACGGGACCTTGCGGACCTGCCACGCCTGGGGTTCCAGCGGCGCCAGTCGCGCCGCGCGGGCCGACGGGACCTTGCGGTCCTGCCGCGCCTGGGGTTCCAGCGGCGCCGGTCGCGCCGCGTGGTCCGACGGGACCCTGTGGTCCTGCCGCACCTGGGGTTCCAGCGGCGCCGGTGGCTCCGGTTGCGCCGCGAGGTCCGACGGGGCCTCGTGGTCCTGCCCCGCCTGGGGTTCCAGCGGCGCCAGTCGCGCCGGTCGCGCCGCGCGGGCCGACAGCGCCTTGCGGGCCGGTAGCACCGCGCGGACCGATCGCTCCGGCGGTTCCGACGATGGAGACGCCTGCGGGTCCAGTGTCGCCTTTATCACCTTTGAGGCCTTGCGAGCCTGCTGCGCCGCGAGGTCCGACGGGGCCTTGCGAGCCTGCTGCGCCAGCCGCGCCGCGCGGGCCGACAGCGCCTTGAGGCCCCCGCGCGCCAGTGTCGCCCTTGAGTCCTTGCGCGCCTGTCGCTCCGGTAGCACCGCGTGGGCCGATAGGTCCTTGCGCACCGGTCGTACCGCGAGGCCCGACGGGACCTTGCGGGCCGGTTGCGCCGGTAGCTCCGGTTGCGCCGCGCGGGCCGACGATTCCTTGCGGGCCGCTTGCGCCGCGAGCGCCGGCGGGGCCTTGCGATCCCTGGGCACCGGTTGCGCCTGTCGCACCGCGAGGTCCGACGGGGCCTTGCGGACCTTGAACTCCGGTCGCGCCAGTCGCACCGCGAGGTCCGACGGGGCCTTGCGGGCCGACCGCACCAGCCGCTCCGGTCGCGCCACGCACTCCCGCAGGGCCTTGCGGGCCGCGGACGATCAATGCCGCGTCCCTTACCTCAACCTGTTCCTCGCATACTGCGATGATTTCATCGGCGTCACGCGTGGGGCGCAGAGTATTCAGCGCATCGGTTGACAGCTTGGTGCCGGCATAAGCGCGGCGGGTGCAATTTGTTTTGCTAATAGGCATTATATGATCCTCCTGATATTGTTGGGGTTTTAGGATCTATTCCCCGAATGGCAGGCCGCTGACGCTGAGAACCTTGTAGCCGCTTGATTATGAGGAAGTGGCTGGCCGCAGGCCGCGCTCAGCATACAGTAAGACTGCCATGCCGCAGTTAACGCGCGTTGACGCGTTCGCTGCGCCGAATGATGCATCGAATAACAGATGCGTTAATAGATTAATAGGAAATTAATAGATCAATAAGCCGATTGATTAACGTGTTTTGTTTGAGATTATCGGATGGTGAATTGTTGATAATTGTGATTATGATTGTCCCTGTTAGCGGCTAAGCTCGCGTCCAGTTATGCTTTGTTGAATCTTGTTATCAGTTTCATTATTGGATTCATCGGAACGCGGCTACTCTATATTACGCGGCTGTATGACATTTGTGACTGTATTCAGAATAAAAATGTACGCAAAAACGCGCCGACATTTACCAGCCGACGCGTCCCATTCAACTCAGAATATTGCAGTGATTTTTAATGGCCCACAAAGGCTGCCTTACTTCGCAATTAAAGAGAACAGATTCACCGCCGCGAACACAGGCGCCCATATCAGTGCCATAGTGGACATCAGCTTGATCATAATATCCTGGTTCGGTCCTACGACGTCCTTGAAACCGTCGCCCACGGTATCTCCGTTCACGGCTGCGTCGTGGATATCCTTATATCGAGCTGCGCCGTATTGCGCGGTCAGTTCGGTTTCCATGCTCTTTATGTATTTCTTCGCGTTGTCCCACGCGCCGCCGCTGTTGGCGGTCGACGTTGCCATCGTGACGGAGTCCAGGATTGTACCCAGCAGCAGTCCACCCACGAACAACGGCCCGAGCAGGAATCCGCCTATGATGGGTGTGGCGAGCGCCACAATGCAAGGCTTCACCATCTCGCGCAGCGCGCTGTTGGTAGCGATGCGTACGCACTGGGCATAGTCCGGCTTGGCGCTGCCTTCCATCAATCCCTTTATCTCACGGAACTGGCGGCGGACCTCCTCGACCATGTGATCGGCATTGCGTGTAACCGCCAGCAGCATTTGCCCGGAGAGCCAATGCATCAGCCCGACGCCCACGAAAGCGCCGCCGATCAGCAGGAAGTTCGTGATAGTCATGCTTTCGCCTTGCTGGCCTATGGATTCAGAGAACGATAGCATCAGCGACAGCGCAGCAAGCACACCTGAGCCGATCGCATAGCCTTTGCCAATGGCGGCGGTTGTATTGCCCTGCGAATCGAGGCTGTCGGTAATTTCGCGCACGCGCGGATCCTGTTTGGACATTTCAGCAATGCCGCCCGCATTGTCGGAGATCGGGCCATATGTATCCACCGTCACCGTCGCGGCGACGAACGAGAGCATCCCGACGGCCGCGATGGGCGAACCATACGAGCCGCAGAAAAAACTGGCCAGTATGACTGCGCCGCCCAACACGAGGCAAGCAGGTAGGCAGCTGCGCCAGCCGGACGACATGCCGCCCGTAATCAGCAGCGCGGTACCCTTTTTGGCCAGTTCGGCTATGTCCTGTGTTTCTTTATATCGCTCGCTGGTGTACCGCTCGGCCAGCATACCCAGCGTTATACCCGCGACGACGCCTATAATGGCCGCCAGCCACGGCGAGACCCATCCGAACCGGAACTGCGCTGGAGCGGTATCTTGACCTCTGAAGAATATCAGGCTCAACACCAGTGAACCTAGGCCGATCATCGCGGCAGACGACCACAGCGACAAGTTCAGCTCGTGGCTAGGGTGGTTGGATGCCTTCTTATAGATGACGTACGCGATACCGATGATGCACGCTATAAGTCCAAGCCCGACGACAGTTAGCGGGAACTGCATCATGCGTGTAAGCAGCTCATCCGATATCCTGGCCGTTTCGGGATTGCTGGAGTTTTTCAGTACCGTGTACATCGTGGTGGGCAGCACGGTAGCGGCAGATATCGAGCCGATTGTGCTCTCCAGCAGATCGGAACCGTTTCCAGCCACGTCGCCCACGTTATCGCCCACGCAGTCCGCTATAACCGCCGGGTTGCGCGGATCGTCCTCGGGGATGCCCAGCTCGCTCTTGCCGACCAGATCGGCGCCCATGTCCGCGCCCTTTGTGTAGATGCCGCCGCCCAGGCGGTTGAACAGCGCTACGGTAGAACAGCCCAGCGAATAACACGTGATCACCTGCGTGAACACCGTCATCTCTACGCCCAGCCAATTCTTGATCGGCACGAGATTGACCGGATTCGCGAACGCCTGCCAGAATCCCGCCAATAGGTAAACGATCAGCAGTCCCAGCAGCGCGAACCCGCCTACCGACAGGCCCATGACCGCACCGCCCTGAAACGCTACCTGAAGAGCCTTGCCCAGCGCGGTTTCATCCTTGCGTTCGACGCCTTCGCGCGCCGCGTTAGTGACACGCACGTTGGCGATGACGGCGGCCTTCATGCCGCACAGTCCCGCCAGTGAGCTCATTGCGGCGCCGATCAGCAGCGACAGCCCGGCCCACGGAGTGAAGAACACGCCAAACAGCACGGAGATCAGCACAATGATCGGTATGTCGATGGCGAATTCGCGGCTCAAGAACGCGTCCGCGCCTTCCTTGATCGCCTGAGCGATCTCCTGCATCTGAGGCGTTCCGGCGGACATGCTCGCAACCTTGCGGTAGTTCGCATACGCGAACAGCAGCGACATCACTACGCCCAATCCCACCGTATAGATCATAATCGGCACCAGATATCACACCCTCCCATAAATGTTAACCGAGCGGCATCCGCAAACGGTTTAAAGTATAGCACACTTCCTCCGATCTTTCAATCATGGCAGATGCGTGTCCAAGGGGAACGCCGCGTCCTTACCACATGATATGGGGGTATAAGAGAGTCTTTTGCGTTCGCTTTAGCGAGCGGCGAAAACTCATCGCGAATTCGTGGAAATTCTTAGCGGGACGAAGTATATCGCCGCTAGGATAGCGACATCTTACTGTCTCGGCGGTGAATCAGTATTGACTTGCCCTCCCCAGTCACGCCAAACAGCTGTCCCACACCGTGACCCCGCTCTCTTGGAAGTACACGTCAAGCCGGGTGGCCAGCGTCCGCTCGTCTACGCCTTCCTTGCGTATCACCGCGAAAAACCCGCCGCCGCCCGCACCGCAGATCATCGCACCGTCGATCAGGTCGGCACACACACGCTCCATCAGGTCTATGCAGCGGTTCGTCGAGCCGGGATCAAGTGCCTTCGACAGTTCCCAATGACGGCTCAGCAGCCGCGCGAATCCCTTGATATTCCCGCGCTCCAACTCAAACCCCATCAGCGACGCCAGCCGCTGTATCTTCGATAATATCTTCAGTGAATCGAGGTCCGCGTCGATCACCTTGCCGGCAATGTCGCGCAGTATGTTCCGCGCGAGCCGCCGCTGCCCTGTGTATATCAACGACAATCGTTGGTTTAGTTCATCCCGCGTCGCTTCCGCCAGCCGTACGGGCTGTACGTGCAGGCGCTGCGGCGCGCCGCCGCATGACGTGATCAGCTTGATCCCGGGGAATAGCGCCCCCGCTTGATCCTGCCAGCCTCCGCCCGTGGCCATCGCCTGCTCCGCCAGCAGCGTTCGCTCCAACACGGACATGTCGTCGTCAGGCAAGCCGAACAGCTGTGACACCGCGCGGATCGCCGCTGCGGCCAATATGCTCGACCCGCCCATTCCTGAACCCCTCGGCAGATCGCTCAACACACTTACCTGCAACCCGCCGCCCCACCGTTCAACCGGGATCAACCCCGTCGCACCGCGCTGTATGACGCCCGCAGCGACGAGTATCGCTCGTCCCAGCGCAAACTGCTCCCTTGGATCGATGTCGCGTCCCAGCGCATCCAGACTGTCAAACTCATGGTAACGCACGCTGTCATCCGCGTTTGCCGCGTGCGGGTCGAACGTCTCCAGCCGAATAACGGGGCGGTCGAGCCGCCTTGCCCACGCGCGCAGCGGACGCTTGCCGTCCAGCAGCACCGCCGCGTTCAGCACCGTGCCGCCCTCCATCAGGCAGTAAGGCGGCGTATCACTCCAGCCGCCGCCAAAATTAACGCGCGCTGGCAGCGCCACGTTGGCCTCACGCTTGATCATTCGCACGATCGACGCGTGCTCCAGCCCCTTGGCCGACGCCTCAAACATATAGCGGTTGATCGTGTCGTAACAACGATCCTCAAACGACGCGTCGTGGGTGATGTGATACAACGCATGGTTTAATCTCATTGCCAGAGGGTATGTCGCACCCCCGCGAGCGATAGTGGCCAACATCCGTATCTGCCGCGAACGCTCCGGACCGCCGTGTGATATCTGCGATACTGCAAGGTTGTATGTCGAGCCGCAACGCAGCGCGTCCAGCATCCGTTCGACGCGTATGGCGTCCTCCAACGCGTCCTCATCGGCGAGTATACGCTTTACGTCAGCCATCTCGAACGACTCGCGCAGACTTAGCCGTGCGGATCGCGTCCATTGCGCGCGCGCGTCAGCATCGGTTGGATCAGCTAGCAAACGAAGCAATAAGCGCGCGTTGTCCGCCGCCTCCGACGGGCTAGCCCCTGGAGCGTATAGCGGCGCGTCCCACAGCGTGACCGAGCCATCAACCCCGATATCCCGCAGATTCCCAAGCACGCTGGATCGCCACGATAATTTAGGGTTATCCGCCACGCCGTAAACGCGTATTACATGCCGCCCGTCGCGCAGCGGCAGCCCATGTATCGCGGTGTCCGCCGGTATTTCACCTGTCGTCCAGTCTACATGCGACAGCGCAGCGCCATCGCCTATCACCGCTCTAGTCCTGACACGCGCACACTCCATGTATACGCCGCCGCCAACGGACGCGCCCGGCTCCGTCAGCGAGCGTCCACCCGCGCTGGATTCTCCCTCGCCCGTGCATAGCACATACCGCCGCCAACCTAGCGCGCCATACTCCGTTTGAGCGTCGAGCATCAACCGACACAACTCCTTCGTCGTGCCGAAATGGATGAACTTGGCGGGCGACAGGCAGATCATCCGCAGCGGGGTACCTCGCAAGGCGTTCCACAGCGCGCGCCGACAATCGAGCAGCGCGTCGGTGAGACGATATTCCGCGTCCTGTGCCAGGTAGGATTCCAGTGTGGAGTCGGTCGCCAGCGGATAGAGGAAGTCGCCGTAGAAGCTAAGCCGCGTCCTTTCGTTGATGAACCTTGCTGCGGATTCATCGTCCTCCACCAGATCGGTCAGCCTCTCCAGCAGCGACGCGTCCAGCCATACCGCGCCGGTATCCAGGAACACGCGGTTGTCTCCATGCACAGCCCCGCACTCCCGCAGCGACGACAACGGCTGCTTGTGCATGAACGCCTTAACGAACCCGCGCTCGTCGCCCAGGAACACACCGTGGCGCTCGCCCGTCTCCGCAGGTACGCCGACAGTCAGACATGCAGCGCGCGACCATTCCAGATCAATCTGCAGCGGACTAAACAGCAGCAGCACATCCCCGCACAGCGTGAGCATCCCGCCGGGCACACGCGCCGGTACCCCCGCCAGCGCGATCATCAGCTCGTCGAACAGCGATGAGCCGCGCCCGTCCGGAAGCAATCGCGGCACAGGCGAAAACAGCTTACCCAGTGCGGAATACTGCGGCACGCGTTGGCTATCGCCGCCGGAGTGTACGACCAGGATGCGCCGTTTCGAGAACGGTGATCCCCCGTCCTGTTGCCGCAGTATCTTCAACAGATGAAGCGTCGCGCCGCCGCTGCCCACGCGTTTCCCGTCTGGATCGGCTATCACGGAGAAGCGCGTCTGCGCCGGAAGCCAGCCGCGCGACTTGCGCCGCTCTATCTGCACGCGATAAGCGTCCGCCTGAGCCTCGTTGGACGCGGTGATTACCACATCCGACCAGGTGTCCTTCTCGGCACGCTGGGCGATTGAGCGGAAGTCGGTCCAGCTATCGTCCAGGCTTTGACGCAGAAACGCCGTATTGACCTGCTGCATGGTCAGGGTTTCATGATCCATT
>JAISBH010000195.1 GCA_031266295.1 Oscillospiraceae bacterium
CCCTACCGGCTCGGGAACCCCTTTTGTCCTTGCTTACAATGTTTCGTCCCGCACCCCGCCCCTGGTTGTTCGCTCCCCCCCAGCCACCCCACCACCCACATCGCCCCCCTAGGGGGAGATGTCGCCGCAGCGACAGAGGGGGTTCCCTCAAATTTGGAATTGCTGCACCGCCCTGCGAAACCGCTTGACATTCCCCTCGATCTTGCTATATTATATAGATTGTTGAAGTTTGCGCGCGAGCGAGAGGGGTGATCGTCCGATGGCGTTTGAAGGCTTGACCGAAAAGCTCCAGTCCGTGATGAAGCGCATCAGCGGACGCGGCAAGCTGTCGGAGCAGGACGTCAAGGAGGCTATGCGCGAGGTGCGCCTGGCACTACTGGAGGCCGACGTCAACTTCTTGGTCGCAAAGGACTTCATCAAGCGTGTTACTGACCGCTGCGTCGGCCAAGAGGTGTCGGAGAGTCTTTCACCCGCTCAGCAGGTCATCAAGATCGTCAACGAAGAGTTGACGCAGCTGATGGGCGGCGTGTCGTCCAGGCTCACGTGGTCCAGCTCGCCCATATCGGTCTATATGCTCTGCGGCCTGCAGGGCGCGGGCAAAACTACGTTCGCGGGTAAGCTGGCGCAGTGGACGCGAAAGGAAGGCAAGAAACCCCTGCTGGTAGCGTGCGACATATATCGTCCCGCCGCAATACGCCAGTTGGGTGTGGTTGCTGAATCCGTCAAGACGCCGCTGTTCGAGCGCGGCGCCCAGGATCCCGTCGCGACCGCCCGCGAGGCAGTCGCGTTCGCCCGCGACAAAGGACTCGACGTGGTCATACTGGATACGGCGGGCCGGCTGCAGATCGACGAGATTCTGATGGACGAACTGGCGAGGATCAAGGCCGCCGTACGCCCCCAGGAGATATTGCTGACCGTCGACGCGATGATCGGTCAGGAATCGGTCAATGTGGCCGACACGTTCAACAAGAAACTGGGCATCGACGGCGTGATCCTGACCAAACTGGACGGAGACACGCGCGGCGGCGCGGCGCTGTCTATACGCGCGGTTACGGGTAGGCCCATCAAATTCACGGGCTACAGCGAGAAGATGGACTCCATCGAGCCGTTCCACCCCGACCGCATGGCCTCGCGTATACTGGGCATGGGCGACATGCTTTCGCTGATCGAGAAGGCGCAGGAGACATTCGACCAGCGCACCGAGGAGAAACTCACCACCAAGCTGCGCAACGCATCCTTCACTCTGCAGGATTACCTGGATCAGATGCAGCAGATGAAGAAGATGGGTTCGCTTGAGAATATACTGGGAATGCTTCCCGGTGTGGGTTCAAAACTCAAGGACGTTAAGGTCGACAACGACGCGATGAAGAAACCCGAGGCCATCATCCGCTCGATGACGCCCGAAGAGCGCAAGAACCCCAACATACTCAACGCATCACGGCGGCGCAGGATCGCCAAAGGCAGCGGCTCTACCGTGCAGGACGTCAATCTGGTGATCCGCAACTTTGAAAGCGCGCGCCAGATGATGAAGCAGATGATGGGGCAAAACCGCTTCGGACGCTCCAAGCTAAGGCTGCCGGGATTATAACGGTGGATTAACGGCGGATCACCCGGTTATTGATAATGGCATTAGCCGGTTGAATATAATTACCTAATCAATAAGGAGGAGTCACCCTAAATGGCTGTCAAAATCAGACTCAAGCGCATCGGCATGAAGAAGCACCCGTTCTACCGCGTGGTCGTCGCCGACGAGCACAGCCCGCGCGACGGACGATTCATTGAGGAAATCGGCTACTACGACCCGATGACCCAGCCCGCCACGGTCAAGATCGACTCCGACAAGGCGCAGTTGTGGCTGGGGCGCGGCGCGCAGCCCACCGACACCGCGCGCATCCTGTTAAGAAAAATCGGCGCGCTCGCCCCGGACCCGCGCTTCGCTCCGAGTCAAGCCGCGAAACCCGCCGCTGCCGCTGCGGAGGCATAAGCCATGCCGGAACTGCTGGACTATATTGCCCGCTCGCTGGTAACGCATCCGGACTCTGTCGAGATCAAGGAAACCCCGGGCAGCGACTCGGTGATACTGGAGCTGCACGTGCATCCGGACGACATGGGCAAGGTAATAGGCAAGCAAGGCCGCATCGCCCGCGCCATCCGTACGGTAATAAAGGCGGCGACGCTCAAAAACCCGCTGCCTGTATTCGTCGAAATCGTGTGACGGGCTTGGGGCTGCTGCAGCCGTATATTGCGATTGGCCGCGTGACCCGCCCGCAAGGCCTGCGCGGCGAGGTGCGAATTGAGCCGTGCACGAACGATTCGGCGCGGTTTAGTTTGGTTGAAACGCTGCCGATCGTTTACCTTGAGCGCAACGGCGTCTACGCTCCGCAGCGGGTACTGTCTTCGCGCGTAAATGGTTCGAGCGGCGTAGTGCTCGCGCTGGAAGGCGTGACGGATCGCGGCCAGGCGGAAGCCTTGCGCGGTCAATGGCTGTATGTGGATCGCGGACACGCCGTCAAACCCGATCCGGACGCGGAATTCATCTGCGACCTGATCGGCTGTGAAGCGTACGACGAAGAGGGCGCGCTCATCGGCTCTGTGCGGGACGTACTCCAGCCCGGCGGCAACGACGTGTATGATATCAAGACTGCGGCGGGCGCCGTTTTGGTGCCCGCGCTTAAGTTTGTCATCACGTCGGTGGATGTCGCGGCGCGCAGGATCACTGTCAATCGCGAACGGATGAACGAGACCTCGGTGTTCAGCTGATGCGCATCAAGATATTGACGCTGTTCCCTGAGATGTTCGTCGTGCTGGGGTCCAGTATCGTCGGGCGCGCGTCGCGATCCGGATTGGTAGATATCGATTCGATCGACATACGCTCGTTCACAAAGGATAAGCATCACAAGACGGACGACTACGCGTTCGGCGGCGGACCCGGATTGGTGATGTACGCGCAGCCGATCATGGACGCGATGGAGTACGCGTCGCGCCCGCCGTTCAGTGCGGACAACGGGCGGCGTGTTTCACTGTCGCCGCGAGGCGCGACGCTGAATCAG